>NZ_JAMOKQ010000003.1:0-235473 GCF_023656805.1 Bifidobacterium sp. M3-N-101 | reverse complement strand
CGACGAGATCAACAACCGCCCCATGCGCGTGCTCGGCTACCGCACGCCCGCCGAGGCGTTCGCCGACGAACTGTTAGAATTACAGGACCAACAAGGGTGTTGTACTTCTAAATAGACATCGGGTGCCGTAACCATTTATCATGATCTGATACGGTTTGTAGAAGAGCTTCCTCGTTTCAAAGGACGAACGATGTGCGTTCGTGCGTTGTCGTTGATTATGCCTGGTGTGGACTCGCCAAAAGAGTCGGAAGAAAGACTGTCGTTGCTGACTCATGGTATTCCTCAGCCGGTGGTGAATTATGTAGTTCCGGACATGACCTTTAGATCTGGGGCTCCTGTAACGTTGGATTTGGCGTGGCCCGAATTCAAGGTCGCAATCGAATATGATGGCGACCATCATCGCACCAATAAAACGCAGTGGCGTAGGGATCAAGAGAAAAGATCCAAGTTGGTTGCCCGGCAGTGGATTACGTTCGTGGCGACGGCGGCTAATCTTGCGGACGAGGCTGCATGTGCAGAATTCTCATTCAATGTGGCACGTGCTCTTGCTTTGCGAGGTGCGGTATTCGATTTTCAGGTAATTGCTATGTCTATTGAGCAGTTGGCTGAGACTCGGCTCCGTCGGCAGGGTTAAAGTATCTCGGCGTTGCGATGGGCATTGTGCACTAGCATCGGGAAAGAGGATTGGGTGCGGTGCCAACGGGGGCGATTCTGGTTTGCTTATATGCCTCCTAATTTGAATGTTGTTGCAGAGCTGCGGAGTCTTAGCCATTGAGTCAATGTCGATGGTCGAATCGTTCTCGGAGCGTTGTTGGCTCGTATCTTGGGGTGCTATACGATGCGAGCATTGCTGCGATGATATTCAGCGTGGGACAACATGTGAATTTGCTCGTTTTTTCCATGTTGTCCCACACGGCATTGGAGAAGATTCCGTCGATTGTCGTGAGAATGGCGGTTTTCCGCGGTTCTTGGAATGACTCCGTTGGGACAACATGAATTTAAAACGATCTATTGCAATGTCGTCCCATATTATGTGGGACAACATCTTCTAAAGGGCCATTTTTTCGTGTTGTCCCACGATAAAGCAGTACAGAGCCGCTTGAGATGCATATTTTCATATGAAAACGCTGACCAATAAGATGAGGGCTTGATTATTGGCGGAAACCAACAATCAAGCCCTCATCTGAGTTTTGCCGGAGCGGCTTGCTGAGTAATCCTTACTCGCCCAGGGCCTTGTCGACTACTTCGGTGGCTTCATCGAGCACCTTGTCCAGCGCCTCAGGGGAGACGAAGGACTCGGCGTACACCTTGTAGATGTTCTCGGTGCCGGAGGGGCGGGCGGCGAACCAGTTGTCCTTGGTGGTGACCTTCAGGCCGCCGATCTTGGCGTGGTTGCCGGGAGCCTCGGTCAGCTTGGCGGTGATGTCCTCGCCGGCCAGGGTGGAGGCGGTCACGTCGTCGCCGGACAGTGCCGCGAACTTGGCCTTCTGTTCGAGCGTGGTCGGAGTGTCTACGCGCTTGTACCAAGATTCGCCGAAGCGCTCAACCTGCTCCTGATGCAGCTGGGCCGGGTTCTTACCGGTCTTGGCGGTGATTTCAGCGGCCAGCAAGTCGGGAATCAGGCCGTCCTTATCGGTGGTCCACACGCGGCCATTCTTGCGCAGGAAGCTCATGCCGGAGCTCTCCTCGCCACCGAACGCAACCTCGCCGCTGAACAGCGGGTCGACGAACCACTTGAAGCCCACCGGCACCTCCAGCACCTTCGCGTTGATCGACGCGGCTACGCGGTCGATCAGGGAAGAGGAAACCAGCGTCTTGCCCACGGCTGCACCCTCGGGCCAGCCTGGACGGTTGCCTCCGAACAGGTACTCCACGCACACGGCGATGTAGTGGTTCGGGTTCATCACGCCCCAGTTCGGGCAGACGATACCGTGACGATCGGCATCGGGGTCGGTGCCGCCGACCAGGTCGTACTTGTCCCAAGCGCCACCGTTGAGCTCGTCAACCAAGCCCTTCATGGCATACGGGGAAGAGGGGTCCATACGGATCTTGCCGTCGTGATCGATGGTCATGAAGCGCCAGGTCGGGTCGACCTCAGGGCGCACCACGCCAATGTTCAGGCCGTACTTCTCATTGATGAGCGGCCAGTAGTTCACGGAAGCGCCGCCAAGCGGGTCGATGCCCAGACGTACGCCGGAAGAACGAATCACGTCAAAGTCGATGACGTTCTCCAGGTCGTCCACGTAGTGCTCGCGGAAGTCGAAGCCCTCGACGTACTCGGACTTGATGGCCTCCTCGTACGGCACGCGCTTGACGTTCTTGTAGTCGGCAAGCAGCTCGTTGGCGCGGGCGGCGATGGCGTTGGTGGTTTCGGCCGGAGCCGGGCCGCCGGTGACGGGGTCGTACTTGAAGCCGCCGTCGGTGGGCGGGTTGTGGGACGGCGTGACGACGATGCCGTCAGCTAAGCCTTCGCCCTCAAAACGCTGGGTGCCGTCGGCCGCACGGTTGTGGGTCAGGATGGCCTGAGAGACCACAGGGGTAGGCACGAAGTCGTCGCGAGAATCGATGCGCACGTGCACGCCGTTGGCGACGAGCACTTCGATGGCGGTCTTCTTGGCCGGGCCGGACAGCGCGTGGGTGTCGGATCCGAGGTACAGCGGGCCGGTAACGCCGGCTTTCTTGCGGTATTCGGCGATGGCCTGGGAGATGGCAACGATATGGGCCTCGTTGAACGAGGTCTTCAGAGACGATCCACGGTGACCGGAGGTGCCGAAGATGACACGCTGCTCGGGAACGCTGGGGTCGGGGACGAGGTCATAGTACTTGCCGATAACCTCATCGACATTGATCAGATCTGCTGGGGTGGCGGGTTGACCCGCATTGTTTGCTACCATACTTTCATTCTGCCACGTTTTTTGCCGTCTGGGGCAAGATTGTGTTAAAAGTTGTCAACTTTTGTGCGAATAAGTGTATGACGGTGGCGCACGTCTGGCACAAAGAGCCTAAGCGTGGGCTTGCGTGCCGTCTCATTGCGGATGCATCGTCCAAGAAAGACACGCCGGATGTTCATCGCTGATTAAAGCCTGTTCTTCCCTACTCTCGTCTTATGTTTTGAGGTATAGGCGGGCTTTGACCATATGTGTGATTTGCCGGATTGTTATCAGCTCGTTATAATCGCTGTTCAGTCAGTAATTAGCAGGGTTGCTACTCAAATGTTGAGGCAAGACCTGAGATGTTGACGTAGTCATGTGTATTCATGATGGCGTCCATATCTCAGGTCTTTTCTGTTATTTGGCGTGACTGCCGGTTCCTGGAACGCAGATGCTCAGGAACAGGGTGGTTTCTCTGGTAGGTACTGGCTTAACCGTGGAAAAGGAATGGAGTAAGAGATGTCGCATCAAGACGATATCAAGGCAATCGTCACCAGTGTTGGTGGCGCGGCCAACATCAAGTCGCTGACGCACTGCGCCACGCGACTGCGCTTTGAACTCAATGACGCCGGCAAGGTTGACAATGCCGCGCTCGACGCCAACAAGCTTGTGCTGGGCGCCGTGCCGCAGTCCGGCGACCGATACCAGGTCGTTATCGGCGGTCAGGTCGCCTCCGTGTATGAGCAGATCATGCACCTGCCAGAAATGGCTGGTCTCGGCGCCGGCACCGTTGACGACGATGCCGATGAGCCGACTGATGCGGAGGTCAAGGCCGCCGCTCGTTCCAAGGCTCGCGGCAAGGTCGCATGGCTCGATAGCTTCTTCGAATACCTGGCCGACTCCTTCCGCCCGATTCTGGGTGTGTTGCTTGGCGCGTCTATCATCATCGCACTGGTCAACCTGTGCATTTCCCTGGGCCTGATTCCGAACGACACCGCCACCACCGGCCTGGTGTTCGTGCAGGCCATCTGGAAGGGTGTGTTCTACTTCCTGCCGATTATGGTCGCCTACAATGCAGCCAAGAAGCTCAAGGTGGATCCGTGGCTGGGCGGCGCAATCATGGGCATGCTCATGACCCCGCAGTTCGCATCCCTGTCTGACACCAAGACTTGGGGCGACGCCGTCAAGTGCGTGGAGAACACCACGCTGGGCACCTCCTCCTGCACCGCCACGGTGTTCGGTCTGCCGATGCAGCTGTCCGACTACTCCGGCAACGTGTTCGTGCCGCTGCTGATGGTCGCCGTGCTCGCGGTCGTGTACCACGGTCTGAAGAAGATCATTCCGGACAGCGTCCAGATGGTCTTCCTGCCCTTCTTCTCCATGATCATCGTCGGTGCGCTCACCGCTTTCATCATCGGACCTATCGGTGTGTGGGCCGGCAACGGCCTCGGCGCCGGACTCGCCTGGATGAACACACACGCTCCGTTCATCTTCGCCATCGCAATCCCGCTGCTGTACCCGTTCCTGGTGCCGCTGGGTCTGCACTGGCCGCTGAACGCCCTGATGATCATGAACATCAACACCCTGGGCTACGACTTCATTCAGGGCCCGATGGGCGTGTGGAACTTCGCCTGCTTCGGTGCCACTGCCGGTGTGCTGTTCCTCTCCATCCGTGACAAGGATAAGGACATGCGCCAGACCTCCATCGGTGCTCTTGCCGCCGGCCTGCTCGGTGGCGTTTCCGAGCCGAGCCTTTACGGCATCCACCTGCGTTACAAGCTCATTTACTCCCGTATGCTGGTCGGCTGCGGCGTGGGCGGCGTCGTAATCGCCGTCATGGGCTGGCTCTTCCCGGCCACCGTCGCCTCCGGCGAGACCGTGCACGGCGTGACCACCACTGCATTCGCTTTCACCTCGCTGCTCACCGTGCCGGTGTTCAACCAGATGTGGGTTTACGGCGTCTCCATCGCAGTGTCGTTCTTCACCGCCATGATTATGATTATCATGCTTGACTACCGCACTCCGGAGCAGAAAGCCGAAGCCAAGGCCCGTGCCGCGGCTCAGTCCGCCAAGGCTGTGAACGGTGGTGACGCCACCACCGCTACCGCAACCGCCGCTGTTGCCGTTGCCGATGCCCCGGCTGCCGCTGCGACCGCCACTTCCGCCGTGTTCGCTCCGATTGCGGGCCACGTGGTATCCCTTGACGATGCCGGCGATCCGGTGTTCGCTTCTCGTGCCCTCGGCGAGGGCGTGGGCATCGAGCCGGTTGACGGCACGGTTAAGGCTCCGGTGTCCGGTGTGCTGCAGACCGTTGCTGAGACTGGCCATGCTTTTGGTCTCAAGACCGACGATGGCATTGAAGTGCTGGTACACGTCGGCATTGATACGGTTAAGATGAATGGCAATGGTTTCGTGGTGAATGTGGCCAAGGGTGACCGAGTGAATGCCGGTGACCTGTTGGCGACTGTCGATCTCGACGAAGTCAAGAAGGCTGGATTCAGCACCACTACGCTGGTTACGGTACTGAACACCGCAGCGCTCAAGTCCGTTACTCCGAAGACGGATGTGAACGTTGCGGCCGGTGACGAAGTCATCGCCATCGAACAGTAATCATGGTCGGTTCGCAACCGTAACCTGAAGATCCCGACCGGAAGGGATGTCATGGAAATACTTCGCGTCTTCAATAACAACGTCGTCCTGGCGAAGGATCGGGGGCGCGAAGTCATCCTTACCGGCCGGGGTCTGGGGTTCAAGGCCAAGCCCGGCATGACAGTTGACGATGCCAAAGTGGCTCGTGTGTTCGTGCCGGCTCAAGGCCGTGACCCTGACCATATGGCCCAGTTGCTGGGCGATATTCCTCCTGAAATCATTCGTCTCATTTCCGAGACCATGGATGAGATTGGCCTGAGTTCAGAGGCCGCACAAAGCTCGACGTTGGTCATGGCGCTCGCGGATCATGTGTGCGGTGCTTTACGCCGCGCCAAGAATGGCATTCCGCCTGTGCCGTATCCGCTGAACTCGGAAATTCGTTCGCTGTATAAGCGTGAATACCAGCAGGGCTGCGCACTGCTCGCCGCGCTGAACCGTAGATTGGACGATGCGCTGGATCCCAGCGAGAGCGTTGCTTTTGCGCTGCATTTTGTGAATGCCGGCTTCTCCACAGGCGACCTTTCTCCTACGTATATGATGACCGGCGTCATCCAACAGTTGCTCGCTGTCATCGAAAGCACCTATAACATCAAGCTGGATGAGCATTCGGTTAATGTCGGCCGTTTCATCACCCATCTTCGGTATTTGTTCGTACGTATTCATCAGCATGAGCAGCTCAGCAGGGAGCCGGAGGCAATCGTTTCCTCGATTATGAGCTCCTATGCAAAAGCCTCGAAATGCGCGAGACTTATCGCATCCCTTATTGAACTGCGCCTCGATACCACGCTGACCGAAGACGAGGTTGCCTACCTGACATTGCATGTGGCACGAGTCACGGATCAAACGAATCAGAATCGTTCCTCGGATATTCCCGACCATCCGCAGCTGGCGCATATGGGCCAGTGAATCAGCGAATCGGCTCGATGGTACCGGTCG
Organism: Bifidobacterium sp. M3-N-101; assembly: GCF_023656805.1. NCBI lineage: Bacteria > Bacillati > Actinomycetota > Actinomycetes > Bifidobacteriales > Bifidobacteriaceae > Bifidobacterium > Bifidobacterium sp. M3-N-101. Next base: position 229,018 of record NZ_JAMOKQ010000003.1, on the reverse strand, counting down.
TTTCCGCGAAATCAGCGGTGGCGTTCTGCGCCGCCACCTGAGCGGTTTTCTCCAGTGCGGAAGCATCGGGTACGCGTACGATCAGAGCCCGGTGATCTACTGAGAATCGGATGTGTTTGGTCTCCGGCAGCATATCGCCATCCACCTGGGCCTTGGCTGGCTTTCCCAATACGATTTCCGCGCTCAGACCTTGCACCTGCTCAATGGTCGAGTTGGTGGACAGCGGGTTCTGCTCAGGCTTGCCGATAATGGTTTGGTGCACTACGTCGCCGAACAGGTTGGCCCAACCCAGGATGCCGCCGGTGGTGTCGATGATTTCAAAATCGAGGATGCCGTCATCATAGGACGCGGCGGGCATGAGCGAGAATACGGGAATCTGCCCGCAATTGCCGGCCATCACCGTGCGAAATGCAAGATTATTGGTGGTGTGTGTGGAGCCGTCGGCGCTGGTGACGGTCAAATTGCCGCGGAATTTCGGGGCGAACAGGTTTTTCACGCCGCCCACGAAGTATGCCAGCCAGCTGATATTCGCCTTCAAGTCCGGATCGGTGTCGTCGATCATGGCGGCGTCGAAGCCGATGCCGGCGATAATCAGGAACGCATGGCCGTGGTCGTCCTCGGGATGATCGAGCAGCGTGAGTCGGCCCATGTCCACCATGCGCGATCCGTGCGATGTGGCCACGGTCAGGGCCGCATCGATATCGTCCACAGGAATGCCCATATTGCGGGCAAAGAGATTGCCGGTGCCAATAGGCACAATGCCCAGTGCGTGGCCGGTGCCGGATACGGCGCTCGCCACCGTGCGTACAGTGCCGTCGCCTCCGACCGCGATCACCACGTCAGCGCCGTCTTCGAGCGCCTCGAGCGCACAGGCACGTCCGTCCTTGTCGAGTTGGGTGTCGTAGAAGCGCACCCGATTCAGACCCTTGGCTTTGCAGAACTCCTGAATGTGGAGCCTGCGTGCGGCGGCCTGTGGCTTGGATGGGTTCACCACGAACGCATACTGCACCTCGTCATCCCTGCGTTTCTCCAATGTCTCGGCCAGTTTGCGGCGACGGTGCGCCCGCAACGCGATGACGATGACGGCAACACATACCGCGACGATAACGATCGCGGCTACAACAAGAAATACAGTGAGCGCAGGCTGGGGCATGATTCCTATTGTTAGCGTGAGACGGCTTCTTTTCGCTGCATTCAGGAAGTACGTGAACAGTTCCTGCACGGAATGTGCCCACTCTAAGCGAGATTATTATTCACCCTGATTCCGTCTGGTGGAATTTGCTACCGTCCGAGTGCGGTTTCATCGGCCGTAAAAGATGTATGAGAGAGCATGCTCTACTCCTTATTATTGCTTTGTTGAGGGTGTCGGCTTGCGGGGCTAGTCTGGTGCTCATGCTTGATATTCAATTCATTCGTGAACACACCGATATCGTCAAGGAATCCCAGCGCAAGCGTGGCGAGTCCGTGGAACTCGTCGACGAAGTGCTTTCCTCCGACACTGTCCGTCGTGAGTCGCTCAAGGCTTTTGAAGAGGCCCGTGCCCAGCAGAAGGAAATCGGCAAGAAGGTCGCCTCTGCCCCGGCCGACGAAAAGGCCAAGCTCATCGCCGAAACCAAGGAACTCTCCCAGAAGGTCGCCGAGTTCAAGTCCAAGGCCGATGCAGCTGCCGAGGAATACACCACCGCCATGTGGAAGCTCTCCAACATTGTGGAGCCGGAAGCTCCTGAGGGGGGCGAGGACGATTACGTGGTCGTCAAGAAGGTCGGCCAGATTCGTGACTTCGCGGCTGAAGGTTTCGAGCCCAAGGATCACCTGACCCTCGGCACCGGCGTGGCTGGCATCGACATGCGCCGCGGTGTCAAGGTGGGCGGCTCCCGCTTCTACTTCCTGCGTGGCCAGGTGGCCCGCATGCAGATTGCCATGCTCACTATGGCCGTTGACCAGGCAGAGGAGCACGGCTTCACGCTGGCCATTACCCCGACGCTCGTGCGCCCCGAAGTCATGCGCGGCACTGGCTTCCTGAACTCCCACGCCGACGAGATCTACCGCCTGCGTGAGCCCGATGACCAGTACCTGGTCGGCACTTCCGAAGTGGCGCTTGCCGGCATGCACGAGAACGAGATTCTCGACCTCGGCAATGGCCCGCTGCGTTACTGCGGTTGGTCCTCCTGCTACCGCCGCGAGGCCGGCGCCGCAGGCAAGGACACCTCCGGTATCATCCGCGTCCACCAGTTCGACAAGGTGGAGATGTTCGTCTACGCCAAGCAGGAGGACTCCTACAAGGAGCATGAGCACCTGCTGGCTATGGAACAGGAGATGCTCGCCAAGGTCGAGGTGCCATACCGCATCATCGACACCGCCGCCGGCGATCTCGGCTCCTCCGCCGCCCGCAAGTTCGACTGCGAGGCTTGGGTGCCGACCCAGGACCGTTACCGTGAGCTCACTTCCACCTCGAACTGCACCGAGTACCAGGCTCGTCGTCTGAACATCCGCGAGCGTATGGAAGACGGCGGCACTCGCCCGGTCTCCACGCTCAACGGCACGCTGGCCACCACCCGTTGGCTGGTCGCCATCATGGAGAACCATCAGCAGAAGGATGGCTCCATCGAGATTCCGAAGGCCATGCGTGCCTACATGGGCGGCAAGGAAGTCATCGAGCCGACTAAATGGGAGGCCTGATTTCATCAGGCCCGCTGGCAGATTAGCTGCATGTAAGGCTTATGGGGGAGTGCGACTGTGTCCGCTCCCCAAATCCTTCCCTTTTGTATAATCAAATATCGTGCACATGCGCATGTGCATAAGGACAGATGTCTGAGCGGTCTAAAGAGACGGTCTTGAAAACCGTTGAGGGGCAACCCTCCGCGAGTTCGAATCTCGCTCTGTCCGCCTGTGAACGATGAGCCTCGGAGCAATCCGGGGCTTTTTCGTATTTCACGCATGGTCCACTGGTAGACCATAAGTATGTAGCTTTGTAAGGAGTATTAATAAAATGACAAAACGAGCATAATAAGGAATCAAACCGGGTTAATGTCACTATTCCACTGGGGCGCGCAGAAATTGTTAGTTAGGTTGACAATAAAGATTTGAGCGCCTAAACTGATTAACAGTCGTCACAGAGGAGTGATGACGCCATTATCGAAGGAGTAGAGATATGGTATCGCACAACAAGCGCATCGTGGCTGCTCTTGCCGCGGTAGCAGCAATGGGTATTGGTTTGGCCGGTTGCGGCGGCAGCGACACTGCTGGCGACACGAAGTCCGGCAGCGATGGCGGTGTGGTCAACATCACCTATATGCACCGTCTGCCCGATTCCGAAGGCATGACCTTGGTCAACGACATTGTGGCCAAGTGGAACAAGGAGCACCCGAACATTCAGGTCAAGGCCACCAAGTTCGATGGCAATGCCTCCGACATGATTAAGAAGCTCGAGACCGACGTCAAGGCTGGCAATGCGCCGGATCTGGCTCAGGTCGGTTACGCCGAGGTTCCCGAGGTCTTCACCAAGGGCCTTCTGCAGGATGTCACCGATGAGGCCGCCAAGTACAAGGACGATTTCGCTTCCGGCCCGTTCGCACTGATGCAGGTGGGCGGCAAGACCTACGGTCTGCCGCAGGACACCGGCCCGCTGACTTACTTCTACAACGCCGCTGAATTTGAGAAGCTCGGCATCACCGTGCCGAAGACCGCTGACGAGCTCATCGAGACCGCCAAGAAGACCGCTGCCCAGGGCAAGTACATCATGACCTTCCAGCCTGATGAGGCCATGATGATGATGTCCGGCCAGGCCGGTGCTTCCGGTCCGTGGTACAAGGTCGACGGCAACTCCTGGGTTGTCAACACCCAGACCAAGGGCTCCAAGGCCGTGGCCGATGTCTACCAGCAGCTGATCGACAACAAGGCCGCCCTCACCAACCCGCGTTGGGATGCATCGTTTGATAACTCCATCCAGTCCGGTCAGCTGATCGGCACCGTGGCCGCCGCTTGGGAAGCCCCGCTGTTCATCGATTCCGCCGGTGGCACTGGTGCTGGTGAGTGGAAGGTCACCCAGCTCGGTGACTGGTTCGGCAATGGCACCAAGACCGGCGCCGATGGTGGTTCCGGTGTGGCCGTGCTCAAGGGTTCCAAGCACCCGGCCGAAGCCATGGAGTTCCTTGACTGGTTCAACACCCAGGTTGATGACCTTGTCTCCCAGGGCCTCGTCGTGGCCGCCACCACCGCGGAAGCCAAGACCCCGCAGAAGTGGTCCGACTACTTCAGCGGACAGGATGTCATGGCTGAGTTCAAGACCGCGAACGGCAACATGGGTGACTTCACCTACATGCCTGGCTTCTCCGCAGTCGGCGCTGCAATGAAACAGACCGCCGCCAAGGCTGCCGATGGTTCTGCCAAGGTTTCGGATGTGTTCGACACCGCTCAGAAGACCTCGGTGGATACGCTGAAGAACCTCGGTCTGTCCGTCAAGGAGTGACCTCACTAGGTCTTGTCAACGGGCCGGCTTGAAATAGCCGGCCATCCAAGACCTCCGATGCCTCGCATCACCATAGCGAAAGGCCGGGGCACATACTCCGGCCTTCCGTATTGTTTGGGGGTGTTGCTGCAAGGGCTGTGGTCCTTGTTATTGTTTTACTGTTCTTTGCAAAGACAGGTTTTGTATTATGACTGCATCCACTACTCAGGCGAAGGGCAAAGCACCTAGGCGTGCCGCCGCCAAGCCGAAGCGGTCCGGCGCTCAGAAGCGCGAGAACCGCACCGGCTGGGCATTCATGGCACCGTTCGCCGTCCTGTTCGCTTTCGTGTTCATCTTGCCCATCATCTGGGCCATCTATTCCAGCTTCTTCCGTCAGGTCACCGAGGGCGGTGGCGCATACGGCGGTGGCGAGCTGGTCAATAAATTCGTAGGATTCCAGAACTTCCAGTATGTTATTACTTCCGGCAACTTCTGGTCCGGCGTCGGCAGGGTGCTGGTCTACACCCTGATTCAGGTGCCGATCATGATCATCGCCGCACTGGCGTTGGCCATCGTCATCGACTCGTTCGTGGTCAAGCATGTCACTGGTTTCCGTCTGGGCTACTTCCTGCCCTACGCCATCCCCGGCGTCGTGGCCTCGATTATCTGGGTCTACCTGTACAACGGCCAAATCTCGCCGATTGTCAAGGGACTTGCCGCCATCGGCGTCAATGTGGACTTCTTCAACAAGAACATCGTGCTCGGCTCGATGGCCAACATCACCACATGGACCTTCACCGGCTACAACATGCTGATCTTCCTCGCCGCACTGCAGGCCATCCCGCATGACCTCTATGAGGCCGCCCGTATCGACGGCGCCAATGGTTGGCAGATCGCCACGAGGATCAAGCTGCCGAACGTGCGTGGCGCGGCCCTGCTGGCCATGCTGCTTTCCATCGTCGGCACCATTCAGCTGTTCAACGAACCGCAGATCATGTCTACGGCTGATCCGGGTATTTCCAAGTCGTATACACCGATGATGATGGCCATGAGCACTTCTCAGGGCAGCATTACCCCGTCTGGTGACGGTCCGGCTTCGGCCATCGCCATTGTCATGGCTCTGATCGCAGGTGTGCTTGCCGTGCTATACACCTTGGCCGAAAGGAAGGTGAACGAGTAATGAGCTCCGTAACCGTTGAAGAACGCGCCCGCAAAAAGGCCGAGCGCAAGCTCGAAAAGCAGCGTCAGGCTGCGCAACACGATTTGCCTCGCTCCATGCGACCGTCCGCGGCCGTGAAGACCCTCACCGTGGTGCTGCTGGTACTGGTGTTGATCTACTTCCTGTTCCCGATTTACTGGGCCATCATCGCGTCCACCAAGACGCCGGCCCAGATGACCGGTAGCAACGGCATGTGGTTTGCTGTGCCGCTTGACCAGCTGCCCAATGCCATCGCCACTAACTATTCCAAGCTGCTTGGCTGGACTCGTGGCAACTTCTGGCGCTGGGTGTTGAACTCCCTGATTTATTCGGGCGTCTCGGCATTGATCGGCACCATCGTGTCTGTGATGGCTGGCTACGCCACTGCGAAGTTCAACTTCCGCGGCAAGAACGCGGCTATTGGCGTCATCATGGCCTGCATGCTGATGCCCGCCGCACTGCTGACCATCCCGCAGTACTCGATTTTCCACACCCTGCACCTGACCAACACGATGCTCTCCATCATCATCCCGTGCTGCGTCTCCCCGTTCGGCTTCTTCCTGGGCCGCACGTACGCGCAGAGCTCGGTGCCTGATGAGTTGCTCGAGGCGGCCCGCATTGATGGTGCGAGCGAGGCACGAATCTTCTTCACTATTGTGCTGCGCCTGCTGGCTCCGGCAATGGTGACGATCTTCCTGTTCCTGTTCGTGGCCACGTGGAACAACTTCGTGCTGCCGTTGATGATGGTGTCTTCCGACACCCTGAAGCCGGTGACCTTGGGTCTGTATGGCATGGTCTCGCTGTCTACGTTCACCGATCGTGGTGCCCTGATGATGGGTGCCTTGCTCGGTGTGCTGCCGGTGATTGTGCTCTTCCTCGGCCTCCAGCGCTACTGGCAGTCCGGTTTGGCTGCCGGTGCGGTCAAGGGCTAATTAATCCACCGCCCGGCATAACATGTCACTCCTTCCGATGCCAGGCGGCGCCCCCCTTCTCTATCGGAGTGACATTATTGCAATCGTCCGGCGTCACCGTAGCGTCAAGGATCTACGCAGTCAGGGCCCTAGAACCCGCGATGACGCCGGCCATTTTTTTGTTGTGGCATTTCGTCGCCATGCTTTCCCATTCGACCGTTCTATAGAGGAGAACTCATGAGTACTGGCCGCTTCACTTTGCCGAGTGAGGAGAATTTTGCTGAAAAGACCAAGGAGCTTGCCGAATTGTGGGGCGCGGATGCTATCCGCAACTCGGATGGCACGCATCTTGATGAGGATGTGCTCGCTCTTGGCAAGAAGATATACAGTGCGTATTTCCCGACGCGTGCGCATAACGAGTGGATCACTCTGCATATGGACGAGACGCCGCAGGTGTACCTGCTGACGGATCGTATCCTGGCGGAGTCGGATGCGGTGGATGTGCCGTTGATGGATGGTTTCTTCGAGGAGCAGCTCAAGCCGAACCGTGACGCGGACCCACACAGGTATTGGGAGGTCGTGGACCGCACGACGGGCGAAGTCGTGCCGCCCGAACAGTGGACGCTGGACGCGGGCGAGGATACCGTGCACGTGACCGCTGCCGTGCCGATGCACGAGTACACGGTTTCGTTCTTGGCCTACATCATCTGGGATCCGGTCGAGATGTACAACCATCTGACCAACGACTGGGGCGACAAGGAGCACGAGATCCCGTTCGACATCTACCATCCCGCCACCCGAAAGTTCGTGTTCGACACGTTCGCGAGGTGGCTGAAGGACAGCCCGCAGACTGATGTGGTGCGTTTCACCACGTTCTTCTACCAGTTCACATTGCTGTTCGACGCCAAGCGTCGCGAAAAGGTGGTCGACTGGTTCGGCTGTGCCTGCACCGTGAGCCCGCGTGCCTTGGACGACTTCGAGAAGGAATATGGATATCGTCTGCGTCCTGAGGACTTTGTGGATGGTGGCGCCTACAACAGCGCATGGCGTGTGCCCAGAAAGGCCCAGCGCGACTGGATCGACTTCCTGTCTGGCTTCGTGCGCAAGAACGTCAAGCAGCTGGCGGATATGTCCCATGCGGCCGGCAAGGAGGCGATGATGTTCCTGGGCGACCAATGGATCGGCACCGAACCCTACAAGGACGGGTTCGACGAGCTTGGCTTGGATGCGGTGGTGGGTTCGATCGGCGACGGCACCACGACCCGCATGATCGCGGACATTCCCGGCGTCAAATACACGGAGGGCCGTTTCCTGCCGTACTTCTTCCCGGACACGTTCTATGAGGGCAACGACCCGAGCATCGAGGGGCTCGACAACTGGCGCAAAGCCCGCCGCGCGATCCTCAGGTCCCCGATCTCCCGCATGGGCTACGGCGGCTACCTGTCCCTGGCCGCGAAGTTCCCGAAGTTCGTGGACACCGTCACGCACATCGCGGACGAGTTCCGCGACATCCACGATCGCACCGACGGGGTGGCCGCCGAGGGCGAATTGAACGTGGCGATCCTGAACTCGTGGGGCAGGATGCGCTCCTGGATGGCGTTCACCGTGGCGCACGCGCTGCCCAACAAGCAGACGTACTCGTATTACGGGATCCTGGAGTCCCTGTCCGGCATGCGCGTCAACGTCAGGTTCGTCAGCTTCGATGACATCCTCGAGCACGGCGTCGACCCGGATATCGACGTGATCATCAACGGCGGCCCGGTGGACACGGCGTTCACTGGCGGCGACGTGTGGGCGAATCCGAAGCTCGTGGAGACCCTGCGCGCATGGGTGCGTGACGGCGGTGCGCTGGTGGGCGTTGGCGAGCCGAGCTCGCTGCCGCGCTTCCAGGCGGGCCGCTTCTTCCAGCTGGCGGACGTGCTGGGCGTGGACGAGGAGCGCTTCCAGACCCTGTCGGTGGACAAGTACTTCCCGCCCGTCACACCCGAGCATTTCATCACCACGGACGTGCCCGTGGACCCGACGGCCCGCGGGGCCTGGGAGCGGGCCGGCTACCGTGCGCCCCTGTCGGGCTGCGGCGGCGGCCAGGGCATCGCCCCGTTGGGCGGCATCGACTTCGGCGAAGCCGTGGCGAATACGTATCCGGTCAGCGAGGATGTGACCCTGTTGCGCGCGGACAACGGCCAGGTGCAGCTCGCGGCCAACGAATACGGCAAGGGCCGCGGCGTCTATATCTCCGGCCTGCCGTATTCGGCGGCCAACGCCAGGTTGTTGGAACGTGCCCTGTTCTGGGCCTCCCACAAGGAGGACCGGTACGCGGCGTGGAGCTCCAGCAACCCGGAGTGCGAGGTCGCCCACTTCCCCGGACAGGGCTTGTACTGCGTGGTCAACAACACCGACCAGCCGCAGACGACCACCGTGACCCTGGCCGACGGGTCGAGCGAGACCTTCGACCTCCAGCCCAGCGGCATCGCCTGGCGCAACGACTGACAAAGTTAGTCCACCGAGGGGAGAAATGCGGAAAATAGAAGGCTTTCTCCCCTCAAAGAGGTACATCGGTCCCCATGCAGAATGCTATCTGCTTTCAAAGGGGTGCCGGTTCGTCGAAAATCCAAGTATGGGCGTTGAAATATCAACATCTATACTTGGATTTTCCGCATCGAGGTACCTCTTTGAAAGCAGATAGCATTCTGCAACGGCCAGAATGTACCTCTTTGGAAACAGATACCCCTGTATGCGCGTTCGTCCACGGTGTTGTGGCTCGTTCTCGGATGTTGCAAATCATATCAATGTCTATTTATGCATATATACTTAACAAATAAGCAATGCCGCTTATTGCGGCTTCATAGGGAGAATGGACTTTCATCATGACCGCAAGCAAGGAAACGCTATTTAACATCGCCTCGCATTTTGCACTGGAGGGCAATGTCGCCAACATCGAGCCCTATGGCGACGGGCATATCAACACCACTTATCTGGTGACCACTGATGGCCCCCGTTACATCCTGCAGCGGATGAACACCAGCATTTTCCCCGATACGGTAAATCTGATGCGCAATGTCGAACTAGTTACTTCTGCCCTCAAAGCTCGGGGTAAGGAGACATTGGATATCGTGCCCACCACTTCCGGCGCAACGTGGGAAGAGATCGATGGCGGTGCGTGGCGTGTATACAGATTCATCGAGCACACCGTGTCTTACAATCTCGTGCCGAATCCAGATGTATTCCGTGAGGCCGGCAGGGCATTCGGCGACTTCCAAAATTTCCTGTCCGGGTTCGATGCCGGTCAGCTGACCGAGACCATCGCGCACTTCCACGACACCCCTCATCGTTTTGAGGATTTCAAGGCCGCCCTTGCCGCGGACAAGCTCGGCCGTGCCGCAAGCTGCCAGCCGGAGATTGACTTCTATCTGGCCCATGCTGACCAGTACGCCACCGTGATGGATGGATTGAAGGACGGCTCGATTCCGCTGCGTGTGACTCATAACGACACCAAGCTGAACAACATTCTCATGGATGCCACCACCGGAAAGGCGCGTGCGATCATCGACCTCGACACCATCATGCCGGGCTCAATGCTGTTCGATTTCGGTGATTCGATTCGCTTTGGAGCCTCCACTGCTTTGGAAGATGAGAAAGATTTGGATAAAGTGCATTTCAGCACTGAGCTGTTCCGTGCTTACGCCGAAGGTTTTGTGGGGGAGCTGCGCGGCAGCATCACCGAGCGTGAGGCCGAGCTGTTGGCTTTCAGCGGCAACCTGCTCACCATGGAATGCGGCATGCGTTTCCTCGCCGATTATCTGGAGGGCGACGTGTACTTTGCCACGAAGTATCCTGAACACAATCTGGTACGTACCCGTACCCAGATCAAGCTGGTGCAGGAGATGGAGCAGAAGGTTGATGAGACGCACGCCATCGTTGCGGACATCATGAAATAGAATGTAGTCCCGGCCAATAGTTCACATTTATGAACACGAGCGAACAGAAAACTTGCGCAAAAGTTCGATTTTGGCACAATCTGTGATAAAGTAAGCAGCGAAGGAAAACCGAAGGCAACATCCTTCTCAAGGAGGAAACATGACCACTGTTCTGGTTACGGGCGGCGCTGGATTTATTGCTACCCATACCGACATCGAACTGCTCAACAAGGGCTATGACGTTATTTCCGTGGACAACTACGGCAATTCGTCTCCTGTCGCATTGGAGCGTGTCGAGCAAATCACCGGCAAGCCGGTCAAGCGCTACGACGGCGACGTGCGTGACGAGGCTCTGATGGAGCGCGTCTTCACTGAAAACAACATCGACTGGGTCATTCACTTCGCCGGTCTCAAGGCCGTGGGTGAGTCCGTAGCCAAGCCGATCGAATACTACGACAACAACCTGTACTCCACGCTCGTGCTCCTCAAGGTGATGAAGAAGCACAACGTCAAGAAGATCATCTTCTCCTCCTCCGCCACCGTGTACGGCAGCCCGAAGGAGCTGCCGATCACCGAGGAAACGCCGACTGGCGGCACCACCAACCCGTACGGCACCTCCAAGCTGTTCCAAGAGCAGATCCTGCGCGACGTTCACGTGGCCGATCCGTCCTGGACCATCGTGCTGCTGCGCTACTTCAACCCGGTTGGCGCTCACGAGTCCGGCCTGCTTGGCGAGGATCCGAAGGGCATTCCGGCAAACCTCACCCCGTACGTGGCCAAGGTCGCGGTTGGTGAGCTGAAGGCCGTTCAGGTCTACGGCGACGATTACGACACCCCTGACGGCACCGGCGTGCGCGACTACATCCACGTGGTCGACCTGGCCAAGGGCCACGTGGCCGTTATCGACCACATCGACAAGGAAGGCGTGTTCGTCTACAACCTGGGTACCGGCCACGGCTACTCCGTGCTTGAGGTCATCAAGGCTTACGAGAAGGCCGCCGGTCATCCGATTCCGTACACGATCAAGCCGCGTCGCCCCGGTGACATCGCCGCCTGCTACGCCGACGCTTCCAAGGCGGAGAAGGAGCTTGGCTGGAAGGCCGAGCTGACCATCGACGACATGGCCGCCTCCTCCCTCAACTGGCAGACCAAGAACCCCAACGGTTTCCGCGACGCCGAGTGACGTTATTGGCTCCCGCTGGCGGGAGCTGTCGAACGCAGTGAGACTGAGGGTGGTTTGTGCCGCGTGGCGTTGACCACCCTCAGTCGGCTACGCCGACAGCTCCCGCCAGCGGGAGCTGTCTTATATCTCACACAATCCGTCGATCGGCGGCCCAGCGCGTGAGCTCGGTGCGATTCGAAAGCTGAAGCTTTCGTAGCACCGAGCTCACGTGCGTTTCGACCGTCTTAATCGAAATGAACAGTTCCACGGCAACTTCCTTATATGTGTATCCGCGGGCAATCAATCGCATGACTTCTTGTTCGCGGGCGGAAAGTCTGTCCAGTTCCTCGTCATGCACAGGCGCGGCACCATCGGCTCCGGCGGCCGGCACACCTTGGAATGCAGAAAGCACGAATCCGGCCAGCTTCGGCGAAAACACGGCATAGCCCTCATGCACCTGCTTGATGGAGGAAATCAAATCGGCTCCGGTAATCGTCTTGGTCACATACCCCTGGGCGCCGGCGCGAATCACCGAACCCACATCCTGAGGCGCATCCGAAACCGACAGCGCAAGAAACACAGTAGCGGGGGAGTAGGCGCGTGACTTGGTAAGGATCTCGGCACCGCCGCCACCTTCGCCGCCCGGCACGTGCACGTCCAGCAATACCACTTGTGGTTTGGTCTGGGCAATCATCGCCACCGAGCCGGGCACGTCCGCCGCCTGGCCGACGATATCAAAAGAGTCTCGCAGTGTGGCAATCACGCCGGCGCGAAACATTTCGTGGTCATCCACTACCGCCACGCGAATGCGGTCTGCTGCAGCTTCACTCATCGATGCTCTCCTTGTGTCGATTTCAATGCAATCGGCATATGCATTCTCACTTCGGTGCCCCAGCCGGCTCTGGATACGATTTCCACTGTACCGCCGCGGCGTTTGATACGCCCGATAATCGACTCACGGATGCCTAATCGGTCTGGCGGTATTGTATCGATATCAAATCCTTCGCCGTGGTCGCGCACGAACACTTCGACCGTCGTATCTGTAGCTTCGCAGTAGAGGGAGATCGGCTCGCTGCCATGTGTGACGGCATTGACCAGCGCCTGACGCGTGGCGTCCAACAGCGCATCGGTCTGGGCGCTTGGATGGGCATCGCCCACAGTGACCACCTCAATCGGTTTGCCATGTTCGTCCTCAACCTCGGCGGCGATCTGCTTCAGCCCGGCGCTGACGGAACGATCCGATGTGGAACGTTCCTGATACAGCCATTCGCGCAGCTCGCGTTCTTGCCCGCGCGCCAGGGTGAACACAGTGGCGGGGTCTTCGGAATGCAGTTGGATGAGCGCCAGCGTCTGCAACACGCCATCATGCAGATGGGCGGTCATGTCCGCGCGCTCTTCCTCGCGCTCCTTCAACGCCTGCTCGCGGGAAAGCCTTTGTAGCATGGCATTCGCCCATGGCATCACCGCCAGTACAATGCACGCAATCATAATGAATCCACTGAGCATGATGCGACGTGGCGAGGTGCCCCACCCGACGTAGGTCACGTTCGACACATATATGGCCCATCCCATGAAAATGAGTGCGATGCCACCCAGCATGGAGAGCAGCTGTGTGCCGTTCGGGCTTAGATTCATCCAGGCCAAGGCTATGCCGGCCAGTCCAAGCAGCAGCGGAATGATGAGTTGGCTATCAGCGCCGGTGCCGACCAGCAGCAGGCCGATGGTCAGCAACACGAACCCGGCCAACGCCACTAACGCAGGTTTCGGGGCGCGCTGGATGGCTTCGGATAATGACTCAGCCGAGACGGCCGTGTCTTCAACGCCGGCCTGTGCGGGCTGGTTGCCCCGCGCGAGCGGAGCTTGCTCCACTGGTATATGTTCCGCACTTGCCACAGCCTGAGGATCGCCGGCCGGCATGAAAATCCATAGGAACACATAGGCGATAATGCCGGCACCATACAAGCAGGTCAGTGCAATGAATGCCAGCCGAACCCACATCACAGAAATGCCGAGATGTAGTGCGATGCCTTTGCAGACGCCGGTGAGCCAGCGGCCTCGTTTGGGTCGCGTCAACGGCATACGCGCGGGCAGCAGCGGTTCGGGAATTGATGTCATATCTCTATTGTGCCGCGTTCAGGGCTTTGGAACCGGGGTTTTACATGGTGTTCAGGGAACAATCAGGGTGTTCCCCGAGCCTTGTGGTTGCGTTCGGGCTGTGTAATGGAAGCATGAGCAGTCCACATATGAATTCGTATCAACAGCCGCAGCCGGGCAAAGCTCCGCGGCGTTTCTTTACATGGGTGCGTTCTTCCGGATTAATCCGCGGCAATGATCGTTGGATTGGCGGCGTATGCAGTGGTATCGCGCAGCGTCTCGGTTGGAGTCCGACATTAGTGCGTGCGCTGATGATTGTGGCCACGCTGTTCTTTGGTTTTGGCGCGGCGCTATACGCAATGGGATGGTTTCTCATTCCCGATGTGCGCAGCGGGCAGATTCTCGCCGAAGATTTGATTGAAGGCCAGTGGGATTGGAATTGTCTTGGCTGCTTCCTGTTTATGGCTGTGGCTGTGCTGATTCCAGGCGCCGGCTGGGTGTGCATTGCGCTCGCCGCTCTGGTGCTGTGGCTGATTGCGCAAAGCGGTGTTCGTCAGCAGGAAGGATACGGTTTCGGGTACCACGGTGGTCAGTCCACCGCGCCGCCGAATAATCCGAACGGACCGAATAATCCGAATAACCTTGCACCGAACCCCTCTATGCAACCGTCTGCAACGATGCCTCCATATGTTTCACAACCTGTTTCACAGTCGGTTCCATATGTTTCACAGCCTGTTCCGCAGGCGGGGCAGCGGCCGTATAATCCCACAAGCGGCTCTGCGGCGATGCCGGTAGATGGCATCCCTGCGGGCAAGTATGCAATGCCCAATCCTGTCGCGGCTGCGGCGCCGCGTTCCTCCACCCGCCGCAAGCCGGCCGGCCCGGTTGTGGTGCTGAGCGTATTGGGACTGTCCTTCATTTCTTTCGCTGCCGTTATGGCGGTGATTTGGGAATATGACATGGACGTCAGTGGCATCGTGCGCGTGGGCACCATATGGATTTCCGCAGTATGCGTGGTGATGGGTCTGATTGTCATTGTGCTGGGATTCAAGGGGCGTCGTGCAGGTGGACTGATTCCGCTGGGCTTGATGGCCGGAGCCTGCGCGATGTGCATGATTATCGCGAGCGGTACGTATGCCATCCGCCATTACGATGCGACGCATACCAATATCAGTTACACGGATATCACGCTGTCCAGTGCTGGCGGCCATGCGTCGGTGGACGCGTATGGTATGAACCAGGTGCAGGTCAACGACCAGTTTTATGCGGATTCCAGCCAACGGACATTCGATAAACTCGTGAGGGGCGTATGGTTCTCCGGTGACGACTACGACTCCAGCCAGGCTGTGCTTGACCTGTCGGATTGGGAAAGCAGCCATGCGCCTCATAAGCTGGAATTGTCGAATGGCAATACGTCCATCAGCAACTGCCCGGCGGGAACCATCACCATATCCGCGGTTCAGGCTCAGGTTCACATCATTCTTCCTGACGGGTGCTCCTACGGCATTGGCAGTGCGTGGCGCGGGTACACGTACAGCAACAGCATGGGCGGCAAGTATGCGGTGATATATGACACGGTGGACCTTATCGGGTTTTCCGATACCGATCAGGGGTATTCCATCGACAGCTATGACACCAACTATGCCTGGATGACGGACGATAGCAAAATGCCGGCAAATGGCCCTGAGCTGCTCGTAGACATCCCCTTCTCGGCCGGCGCCCGGGTGAATATGATCTATATCTCGGATTGGGAAGGGTCGACGTATATGCAATTCAGGAACAACTTCGATACGACGAACGGATACACCGAGGACTCAGGGAAGGCAGAATGATGAGCGACGACACCAAGGAACTGAAGACCATCGAAGACCAGGCCAAGACCCGTCCGCTGTCGGTATCCGACGATGCAGACGAGACCAAGGTGCTGCATTCGCCCGATAATGAAACGGCGGCTGAGACCGAGGTGCTGCCAACAGCTGCAGATGCGGTGGAGACCTCGGCCCTGCCCGTGGTTGACGGCAGTATTGATGAGACTCGGCCAATGACTACGGCGGCTGATGGTTCGGCAACGACGGTGATTCCGGCTGCTGACGACAATCAGGAATCCGAAGATATCGTGTCGGACGACCACGAGAAGACGATTCCTCTGGAGGCGGTTGCCGATACGTCAATTCCGCCCGCAAACGACATTCCGCTCTATGCGGCGGGCAACGCTTGCTCGGGGAATGAACAGACTGCATCTGGAACTTCGCCTAATGCGGAATTCGCCTCATCCGCACAGCATGTGGATGCTCAGTCTCAGTCGAGCACAAGGATGGAACCTGCCAAGAAAAGCAGCATCAGTACACTGACCGTTGTCTTCGGTCTATTGGGCGTATTGATTGGCGCACTGGGGTTGCTCTTCGGCGTGACGTTCCCCGATATGCTGATCACACAGTTCGCCGCTGATCCGCAGGTGTTGGTGGCTATTGTCTGCGCAATAGTGGGCGTGGTCTTGGTGACCATAGCTATCGTGTGGGCCATTATGGGCGCCGTGAAGAAAAAATAACTCGTATTGTTTGGCAAGCCCCTTTGCGAGCACAGCTGACTGAGGGGCTAAGAAATCATACTTCGGTACTATGCGATATCTGAAGTAAGGCGTTCTATGCTTGTGGGGGAGGTAGAACGGATGACGCGGATCACAGTGCGGCGAGTGCTGAATATCGCTGCGATTGCGGTGGTGATTGCGTTAGTGTTCTCCCTGCTTGGCTGGGCGATGATGCCGCAGTGGAGCACTCGGCCTTATAGCGATCATATTGCCGTTTCCTCGCCTGATCCCGCTATTGCTCCTGCTCATGCGGACATTCCGCATGAGGGCAGATATCGCACTCGTGAAACGAAGTTGTCTATTGAAGTGGACGATGGAGTCACGTTGCCGGCCATCTTGCGGGAGCCGATTGATGCGCCTGGCAGTCGCCCGGCCTGCCTGTTCATCCATGGATCCGGCACCAGCGGGGCCGAGGACTTCGGCGACATTGCCAACGCTATGGCATCCGCCGGTATTGTGACGCTGGTTCCGGCCAAGCGCAATGACAATTACACCGTGCTGCATCGCGACTACCAGCGATTCGCCCGCGAATACAGCAGTTCTTTGGATGTGTTGCGTAGCACTGCAGGCGTCGATCCGGCAAAAACCGGCATCTACGCCGAATCCGAAGGCACATGGATATCCACGATTCTGGCATCCAAGCGGCAGGATATCGCTTTTGCCGTCCTGACTTCGGCACCAGTATTTAAAGGTCGCGAGCAAATGGCCATGGCCGTCAGCGCCTATATGCATGAAGCCGGCGCGCCCGCTCCTGTGGTCAAAGACACGGCCAAACTCATGTCGCTCAACTACGCTCCTTTTGATCTTGCCTATGCCGATTTCGATGCCGATCATTACCTGCGTTCTTTGACCATGCCGCTTCTGGTGAATTACGGCGCTTATGACACCGCCATGCCCATTGAGCAAGGTGCGCAGCGCATCATTGACGCGGCTCGCAGCGCAGGCAATGAGAACGTTACTGTGCGGTACTTTGTCGGCAACCATCAGATGCGGGCCGGCAAGGGACTGTTCACGCTGAATCTACCGTTGGCGCAAGGGTATACGCAGGCGTTGGAGAACTGGGTGAATGGTATTGCCGCAGGTGCTCAGGCTGACGGATGGGCCACGCCACAGATCGCCGGAGTGCATCCTCATCAGCAGTTTGCGGCACCGCAGCAAACCAAGTCGGGTATTATCGGCTCGCTTGGTGTGTTGGCGGGCATCATGATTGCAGGCCCGGTGCTTATGCTCGTTGCAGTCATATTTGGTATTGCCATGGATATTGTGGATTGGCTGCGCATGCGCGGTGCGTTGGATCGGCGTGTACCAGGACGAAACATGCCTGTCGGATGGAATCAGCCGTATCGGAGAGATGCCGGTACGCATGTTGACGATGACGGCAACCGTCACCGGCGTCGTAATGCAATAGTCGTTGACGGTAACCGCCTGTACATGTTGCGCGATCGGCGTGCGATGCATGCCAATCCTGTGTTGGCGTGGCGGGCCATGCCACGTGGTGTTGCAGGGCCTATTGCCGGCTTAGGCGTTGCGATAATGGTGATTACCGTGCTGCTGTACGGGTATATGGGTGCCGTAGGGGTGGCGGCTGTATATGTTATGCCGCATCCGCGGCTTTTCGGCATCGGATGGCGGGTATTGCAGGCGTTGACGGTGGTGCTGGTACTGCTGTTCGCCGTGGTCGCGGAGCGGTTATGGCGTCACCGCGCAGACATCATGGGCGCTCGCCGTGCGGCCGGCATCATCATGGTGGTGGCCGCGCTCGCTACATGCACTACACTGGCATTCTGGGGTCTATTCAGCCTGTAGTTGTGGTGCGCGCAGCGTCAGCGTTGAGCCGCCTCGGCCTCGTCAAGAGTGCTGAACCCGCCGAGTTGCACGGTGTTCAGCAAAGTTTCTTCGGTGATGTTGTGCTGAGGGGTTGTGTCGGCTCGTTCGCGGATCATCGCTTCATAGAGGTCAAAAGTCATGTCGGAGTATGTGCCGAGTTCGCCGCGTAGATATGTTTCAAATGAGGTGGTCGTTGGCGTGTCCTCGGCGGTGGTCAGCACGCGCATCGCCTCGCCAAGCTTTGGGTACCGCGAACGGAAATCGGCGGCCCACGCCACTTGCTGGGCGATTACCTGTTCTTGCCTGGACACACGAGATTCAGTCAGGCGCGGAATGTACGGTTCGATGTTCTTTGCGAAGTCGTCGGGTGCGGTGGAGGCCATCATGCGGCCGTATTTTTCGGTGACGAGATTGCGGCCAACGTGGTCGGCTTCGTCCAAATCAGCGGCGTAGCTGGAGAGCAATGGCCGTTCCCATGTGAGGAACTGGGCCAAACGCATCTGGTGGAAAACCGGCCAATTGCCTTGGCAGGCGGCACGGCCGCCCTCGTTATTGGTGTGCTGAAATTGGTTCCATTCATGGTGCACAATGGTTTCACGCAGTTCGTCGGTGGTAAGGTTGTCGGTCATCTTCGAGCCTCACAAACTCTTGAGCACTGGATCGTTGGAGGCGATGTGATCTTCAATGTAAGGCCGTTGCCATTCCAGGAAGGTTTCGGTTGATGTGGTCAGGTGTTCCCTCTGGAGTTCCTTGACAATCTCTGCGGCGATATGTTCCACAATCCCGTTGATTTGGTCAATCGCCGGGGCGGAACCCTTGCCGCCCTCGCCGAAACCGGCGCCGCCGTAGCAAGCCGCTGAGCTCAGACGCATTACGCTTTCCAGTTGTTCGGCCACATCAGGCAGCAGCGCGAACATCGATTTGGACAGCTTGCGCAGTGCCGCGAACTGCCATTTGTAGTACGGCAGATAGCCGGCCACCATCGGCACATTGATGAGAAACACCAATGAGGAGGCGGCATTCACGAACTCGTGGATGGACAGCCATGCGGCGGCGCCATCGCCACGTTTCAGCGAACGTGGCAGATTGTATTGACCGGCTTGTGCGATCATGCCCAAACGCTTGGAAATCAGTGCCAGTCGCATATCGTCCGGCATATCTTTGAATCCTTGGCGGGTCTTGGAGAATTGCCCGGTGGGGTCTGCAAACACCTCGCCATTAGTGGCGGCGGCCAGTGTGGCCTCATCCAACATCAACCATTCGTGAGGCGAAGTCTGTGCCGGAGCGGTGCGGTATCCGGTGATCGACTCGAAGAAATCACCGATACGGAACACGCCATCGCGTCGGTTTGCGCCCTGTGCGCGTGGAGTGGCGGGGGAGGGAGTGCCATGGTCTGTTGCAATAGCCGAGGTATTCGTGGAGAATACCGCATGCCCTTGTGCGTCAATGCTGAAGTCTCGGGGCAGCGCGTCATAATCGGTCTGCAGTTGCTCGCCTATGGCGGTGTAATCCTCATCGGAAAGCCACAGGCAGAATCGCGGGCCGAAGTCATGGTCCTGCGAATATGCGTCATCGAACCCATAGCATTCCGATCCGTGTCCCACCAGACCGGCGGCGATGCGAGAAACATATTGTGGGTACTTTGTCGAGAGCATCGGTTTGCCGACCTGCGTCCAGAAAGCGCGGGCCAGTTTCAGGCCGGAAATTCCAACTACAGAAGTGGCGGTTGCGGCGGAATCGGATACCAAGGCAGTCGGCATGACTGGTGCATCGGTGGAATTTTGGCAAGAGGTGCCGGCGTTGGTCGCTTCCTGTGCGGACGCAGTGGTTGCATCCGTAGTGTCATTCGGAACGATATCGATACCCGCGGCTTGTGCCTGGGACTCGGCCTGCCGCAGATTGTCTTCGGTGATACGCCAGTAATCGGTGTCCTTGCCGTAGCATTCCTCGATCACGTCCAGCGCATGACGGTACCCGGCGACGGCATCTGCATATCGCTTTTCGGCAAAGCATACCTGCGCGTAGCCGGCCAATGCGGAGGCGTAATGTGCGGAATGCTCCAGATGACCGGTCTTATAGATATCCAATGCCTTGGCCGCGTGCCAGTGGGCGCCTTCCAGCTTGTGCTCGGTCAGCAAGGTCAGCGCCAGATTTGTATGCGAGCTGGCCACATCGATATCCTCGTCCGGGTTCACGCTCGATGCTTCGATGATGCGGAGTGCTTCGCGCAGCTCAAGCTCGGCCTTATCCGGTCGGTTCGTTTCGCTGTAGAGCATTGAGAGGTTATTGTGAAGCGCCGCAAGTCTGCGGTCGGTGGGCGCCAGCGAATGACGGCATACATCCTGGGCCTGGTGGTAGAGGTCTTCGGCCTGGTCATATTGCTTGGCGGCGCGCATGGCGGTGGCGCAGTTGATGAGCGTGGTGGCCCATGCTTCGGATGTGCCGGTGGTCAGGCCCATGCGAGCGGCCAGTTCCAGAGCTCGCTGCACGATCCACTGGTTGTCCTTATGACGTCCTTGCGAACGGTAGAAGCCCATTGTTTCGTTGAGTACGGTCAACAGTCCGGCTTCATCGCCGGCATTCTCTGCGTCAACCATCGCCTGTTCCAAATACGGGCCGGCTTCGGTGGCGGCCGCATGACGGTCGAAAATCGCGTCCAATCCGTTCAGGAATTGTTGGGTGTCAAAGCTCGTTGACGATTGTTCGGCGTTGGTCGCGGCCTGATTTTCTGGGTTGTTCGCGTGTTGTGCCGCGGCCGCTGCGTCTGTGTCGTCAGCATCATTCGGGCCGTGAGCGAATTGTGCGGCAAATTGTTTGAGCAATGCTTCTTCGTCAGCCACGAGAGACCTCCCTGAATCGCGTCTGATTCCAGTCTATTAATACTGTGCACAGACACGTCAGGGAATAGGCTGTGAGCTTGGTCTCAGTCGACCTTGATTTCACGCATGCGATGGATGGCCTCGGTGTCCGTTTCGCATCGCCATGAGTAGAACGTGAGCAGGCCGACTGCGAGCAGGGTGAGAGGAACGCCACCCAAACCGGTGAAGCGGTAGTTCATGGAGAATGAAGTGAGCATAGCACCGCCCACAATCGAGCCGATGGCATTGCCAAAATTGAATGCCACTTGTACGGCGGCTCCTGCAATGAGTTCGCCGCCTCCCTGACCGGCCTCGGTCATCAGTAATTGTTGCGGTGCGGAGATGAAGAACAATCCGAATGCAATCCAGAACGTCAACAACGCGGTAGTGCCATGGTTGCCGGGCAGCAGCACCACAAGCAGCAGACCAATGCAGGAGATGGACTGGCCGAGAGCGGCAGTGCCGGCATGACGCCACCGATCGGTAATACGGCCACCGATGATGCCGCCAACTACCATGCCGAATCCGGCGAGCATCATCAGCATTGGTACGAGGGAAGATGACCAGCCACCAGTCTTTTGCAGCCAGGGAGAGATGTAGCTCCACCAGCAGAACACGCCTGCGTTGCCAGTGAACACGGCAGCCAAGATCACCCAGGGGCCTCGGCGAGTGAGGAATTTGAACTGACCGGCGATGCCGGCATCTTTGATTGGTGCCACGAATGGAATCCATGCCAGTGACAGCACTATCGTCATTGCGGACCATGCGGCCAGAATGCCGAAGGCAAGACGCCAGGAGAGAAACTCGGCCATCAAGGTGCCTGCCGGCACGCCCAACATATTGGCCAAAGTTTGTCCCGTGACCATTATGGATACGGCCTGCGCCTCTTTGCCTTTATCGGCCAGGGTTTTGGCGATAAGCGTGGCGGTGCCGAAGAATGCGCCGTGCGGCAGACCGGAGATGAATCGCGCAATGACGAGCATGGCAGCGTTGGCTGAGAATGCGGAGAACAGGTTACCCATCAAGGCGATAACCATGAACGCAATAATGAGATCCTTTGGTGGCACTTTGCGGCCGAACACCAGAATCAATGTGCCGAAACACACGCCGATGGCATACGCGGAAATATAGTGGCCGGCGGTAGGGATGTCCACGCCGGTGGCGGCTGCGGCCTGCGGCAGAATGCCCATCATCACGAACTCGGCGGCGCCGAGAATGAATGCGCCTGAGGCCAGCGCAAGCAAGCTCTTCTTCATATTTCCTCTCATGAGATTTCACGGTATTGCATACGGAAGCAGCGATCGATTGATTCGGGCGATATGTTACGGTGCGCCATCAACAATGCCATGAGCATGTGTTGCTTTGAATGCTTATTCCTTGTGCCGGTATTTATTCAGAGTCGTGCTGCACTTGAATAATGTTTTTTCGACACCTGCAACCATTCCAGCAATGAAATATCGCTGAAGAAATAGATAGGCAATGATGACGGGCAGTGCTGCGAGCAACGCAGCTGCGGCGCCTGTTCCGATATTGTTAGTTTGAGCTGCGAAAAATGCGGCTACTTGTGGAGCGATGGCATGTGGTGGTGCTCGATCGACCAAGAAGTCTGTCTGGGTGCAAATGCGCATTCCCGAAGATATTGCCATTGCGTCGGTGGATGGAACCGTTGATTGGCGGATTCTAGTGGTGGTTGCAACACAGGTGTTGCAACCACCACTAGAATCCGCCGACTTTCTTTAAGTCTCGGAACCCAAAATAATGATGTGGATAGTGATACTTGGTGAGGATAAAACAAAAAAAGGAGAAACGTTGAAAGATCAACGTTTCTCCTTATGGGTCGGGCTGGCGGGATTTGAACCCGCGGCCTCTTCGTCCCGAACGAAGCGCGCTACCAAGCTGCGCTACAGCCCGTTTTGGCAACAGTCGTAGATATTACATTATGGTGCTGGACAAAGCAACTCGGCATGTCGTTCTTAATCGTAGGCTTTGCGTACACTGATGAACCATGGCTGAAGTTGTTGAGAACACTGAAAATACTGAGAACGAAACCCCGGCAGTCCCGCAGATGAGCACTGTTGAGCGTGCGGAAATGCTGCTCAAGCAGGATGCCACTATCCGTGAGAAAATCAAGTCCGGCGCCACGCTGGACGAGGCCGTGGATCCCTCCAACAAGGAGTTCGGCCCGCTGGGTCACCCCGAGCAGGTGCAGATGCGCGTGGCCAAGCGCGCGATGATGCTTGAGTCCGGCATTGCCCCCTACCCGGTGCACCTTGATGTGACCAACACCATCGAAGAGGTACGCGCCAAGTACGACGGCAAGCTCGAAGCTGGCCAGGAGACCGAAGACATGGTCGGCATCGCCGGCCGCGTGCTGTTCCTGCGCAACGCTGGCGGCCTGTGCTTCGTGCAGCTGTCCGCCGGCGACGGCACCAGGATTCAGGGCATGATCTCCAAGAAGGAGATCGGAGCCGACTCCTTGAAGCAGTTCAAGCAGCTCGTTGACCTTGGCGATCATCTGTACCTGAAGGGTCGCGTCATCGCTTCCAAGACCGGTGAGCTGTCCGTATTCGCCACCGAATGGGCCATCGCATCCAAGGCTCTGCAGCCGCTGCCGGCCCTGCACAAGGATCTGAACGAAGACACCCGCACCCGCAAGCCGTACATCGGCATGATCGCGGACGAGAACATTCGCAACATGGTGCGCAATCGTTCCAAGGCCGTGGCATCCCTGCGTCGCACCTTCGATGCCCACGACTTCCTCGAGGTCGAAACCCCGATGCTGCAGACCCTGCACGGTGGCGCGGCCGCCCGTCCGTTCACCACGCACATGAACGCCTTCGACCTGGATCTGTACCTGCGCATCGCCCCGGAACTGTTCCTCAAGCGCTGCCTGGTCGGCGGCATCGACCGTGTGTTCGAGATCAACCGCGACTTCCGCAACGAGGGCGTCGACGCCACCCATGCTCCCGAGTTCACTATGGTCGAGGCCTACCAGGCCTACGGCACCTATGATTCCATCGGCCAGCTGGTCAAGGAACTCGTGCAGCAGACCGCTATGGACGTCTACGGTTCGCACAAGGTCACGCTGCTCGACGGCACTGAATACGACTTCGGCGGCGAATGGAAGACCATCAGCATGTACGACTCCCTGTCCGAGGCATTGGGCGAGGAAATCGTGCCGAACGGCGGCCCCGAGCACCCCGGTACCTCCGTGGAGCATCTGGGCGAGATTGCCGACAAGCTCGGTGTGGAGCGTGACGACGTGGAGAACCACGGCAAGCTCGTCGAGCACCTGTGGGAGCACTTCTACGAGGACAAGCTCTACGAGCCCACTTTCGTGCGTGACTTCCCGGTTGAAACCTCCCCGCTGGTCAAGGGGCACCGCACCAAGCCCGGCGTGGTGGAGAAGTGGGATCTCTATGTGCGCGGCTTCGAGCTGGCCACTGGCTACTCCGAGCTCAACGATCCGATCGTGCAGCGCGAACGCTTCGTGGCTCAGGCCAAGGACGCGCTCGCCGGTGACGAGGAAGCCTGCGATATTGATGAGGACTTCCTCGAGGCCCTTGGTGTGGGCATGCCCCCGGCAGGCGGCATGGGCATGGGCATTGACCGACTGCTTATCGCGCTGACCGGTGCCACGATTCGCGAGACCATCACCTTCCCGCTGGTCAAGCCGCTGGTTGGCTGAAACCTATTTCCGGCTCCCCTCGGGTGAGGGGAGCTGTCGAACGAAGTGAGACTGAGGGGAGTCGAAGGGTGATACCGCCAGCGACTCCCCTCAGTCACTTACGGTGACAGCTCCTCTCAGAGAGGGGAGCCGAGTTATATCGGAAAGAAGGTTGCTTATGTCCATTGGTTTGTGGCTCAAGGGTGCGCGTCCCAAGACGTTGGCCACCTCCATCGCCTCGGTGATGGTGGGTGCGGCGATGGCTCGTGTGCATATCGAGCAGATGGGCACCTGCGTCGCAATCTATCCTGAGCCGGCTTATTGCGCCGCGAACCGGGCGCAGCAGGATCTGCTGTTAGGTCGGTTCTGGACGGTGACTTTCCTGTGCCTGTTGGTGGCGCTGTTCCTGCAAATCGCCGTCAACTATGCGAATGATTACTCCGATGGCGTTCGCGGTACCGATGCCGGACGTGGTGGTAGTGAATCGCAATCCGGCAAACCGCAGCGGCTGACCGAATCCGGTCTGGTGCCGGCCAAGCACGTATTCATTGCGGCAATCATCTGTGCAGGTATCGCCTGCGTCTGCGGCATTGCCGCCATCGTGATTTCCCAAGCATGGTGGCTGTTTGCCGTGGGCGCGGCCTCGCTAGTGGCCGGCTGGTTCTACACCGGTGGCAAGCATCCGTACGGTTATGTCGGTCTTGGAGAGGTCGGCGTGTTCCTGTTCTTCGGTCTGTCCGCAGTGTTGGGCACCGAATATGCGCTGTGTGGCATGGTGGATGTCGGCGGTCTGCTGGGTGCCGTGGCGGCAGGATTGTTCTCCTGCCACATACTGATGGTGAACAACCTACGTGATATCGACGAAGACCGCGAACATAACAAACGTACACTGGCCGTGCGTATGGGGGAGTCCGGTGCACGCACGTTGCTGATTGTGTGCTGTGCTATTGCATGGATTATTGCCCTACTGATGTGCGGCACATTATGGTGGCCGTGGGGTGTGGTGCTGCTGCTCTCTGGAGCGGGTGTGCCGGTGCGTATGATTTCCAGCGTCAAGAAGCATGCATTTGGCCCCGCTTTGGGTGCTGCCAGCTTCCAGACGCTGCTGTTCGCAGTGGTGCTTGCACTTTCCGTAGCGCTGTAATTCCCTCAGTCAGCTACGCCGACAGCTCCCCTTGGGAAGGGAGCCGGGAAAAGGAACGCGGCGTTGTGACCTAATTGAGATGAAATATCTAAGACGGATACTCGTGTTTGGCGGCATACGGCTGTAGACTGAACCGTATGACTTATAAATTAGTACTGCTCCGTCATGGACAGAGCGCATGGAATAAAACCAACCAGTTCACCGGCTGGGTCGACGTACCGTTGACCGAGCAGGGTGAAGCCGAAGCCAAGCGTGGCGGCGAGCTGCTCAAGGAGAAGAACGTCCTTCCGGACATCGTGTTCACCTCCCTGCTGCGTCGCGCCATCAACACCGCCAACATCGCTCTGGATGCCGCAGATCGCCTGTGGATTCCGGTTCAGCGTGATTGGCGTCTCAACGAGCGTCACTACGGCGCTCTGCAGGGCAAGAACAAGACCGAGATTCGCGAAGAGTACGGTGACGAGAAGTTCATGCTGTGGCGCCGTTCCTACGCCACTCCGCCGCCCGAGATCGACCCGAACGACCAGTACGCCCAGAATAACGACCCGCGCTACGCCGGCGATCCGGTTCCGGAAGCCGAGTGCCTGGCCAACGTTGTTGAGCGTGTGAAGCCGTACTTCGAGTCCGCCATCGAGCCGGAGCTGCGCGCTGGTAAGACCGTGCTGATTGCTGCTCACGGCAACAGCCTGCGTGCCATCGTCAAGATGCTGGACAACCTGTCCGAGGATGAGATCGCCAAGGTCAACATCCCGACCGCTATCCCGCTGCTCTACGAGCTGGACGAGAACTTCAAGCCGATCAGGCCGCGTGGTGAGTATCTGGACCCGGAGGCTGCCGCCGCCGGTGCCGCCGCTGTCGCTGCTCAGGGCCAGAAGTGAGCCTAAGCCGCTAATACGGTAAGCATTAGGGGAGTCGCACAATTATCGTGCGACTCCCTTTTGCTATGCCGAAACAAGTTTCAAACGGTTTGTGCCGCTCCACCACGAAGCGAACTCCCCACCGCGAGGTGAAATACCCACGACGTTGTGAAATGCCCACCACGTGGTGTCCCAAAACGGCGGAATTCCGCGAAATGCAAAATTCGGCTGACATCGTGGTGGGAGATTCACTACGTGGTGAGACATTTGCTACGTGGTGGATATGCCGGTGCACCGCCTAAAAGCAACAAAAAAACGGCGTCCAGCCGTAGCCGGATCGCCGCTTTTCGGGCATCCTCCTCAAGCCACAGGAGGATAAGTGTTCAATTATCAGTCGATGTCGGTGCCTTCGTCGCGGGTCGGCTCCTTGGTGGGGTCGAAGCCGGAGACGATGTAGACCACACGGCGGGCGGCGGACACGGCGTGATCGCCGAGGCGCTCCAGGAAGCGGCCCAGCAGCACGATGTCTACGGTCTGCTGACGAGTGATCTCGTCGGACAGCGCCAGGTCGAAGGTCCGGTGATGCAGCTCGTCCAGCTTGTCATCGGCCAGAATGATGGCCTCAGCGGTCTTGGCATCGCGGTCGGTGAGCATGGCCACCAGCTGATCGGCGGTGTTGTCCAGGAACGCGACCATGTCGGCAAATACCGGTTGAGCGGATTCCGGGATTGCGGCAGCCGGGTACGTGCGGCGTGCGGCTTCGGCCACGTGACGGGCCAAATCGCCCATACGCTCGAATGTGGAGGCCAGACGCATGGTGGAAACCACCACGCGCAGATCGGTGGCCACCGGATTCTGCTTGGCGAGCAGCTTCACGCACTGGTCGAGAACGGAGGACTCCAAAGCATCGATTTCGATGTCGCCATCAATCACGGTTTGAGCGGCTTCAACGTCCTGATTCAGCAGAGCATCCCCAGCTCCTTTGATCGCTTTGCGCACATCTTGCGCCATGCGGTCGAGGTCATCGGCAACCTGCTTCAGCTCCTCGTTAAAAATAACGCGCATTTCTCCAGCCTTTCATGCTTCTCGTTGTGCAACCTGTACCAGTGTATTATTCCAGCATTCCGTTCCTACTTCAATGTAGATAATGGCAACCTCAAGTTGTTCTACTGTTCATTGGGTTGTTCACCCGAAATTCATGTTATCGGCGTGCCGGTCGCACGTGAATGCCGCCGCACGTGTGGAACAATGAAAGTATGACATCGATGCCGTTTCCTGTTGTGGCTGCCCTCATTGTTGCGGCCGTTGTGTTGCTGGTACTAGTCGTTGTACTGGTGGTGGGATTCGTGACGCATCGCATTTCCTTGGATTCCCCGCTCATCGACGATGACGAGGATGACGACCTGTGCGACGATACCGCGGCCTTGCTCTCCATGCTGCCGACCACATCCATAGTGATTGATGACAATGATGATGTGGTGCGTTGCTCTCCGTCCGCCTACCGATTGGGTGTGGTCTCGGACGATGCCATTGCGGAGCAAGAGGTATTAAATGCCGTGCATGAGGTGCGGCAAACCGGCGGCAAACGTCAGTTCGATTTGACCACCGCCACTCCCGAACGGTACGACAGCGCCGAGAACAGAATCAATCATGTAGAGACACGATCGGTGCATCGACCGAACTGGCTGAAAGTTACTGTGGGGCGCATTAATGAGCATTTCATCGTGGTGTTGATTGCCGATGTAAGTGAGGCGATTCGGTTCTCCCAGGTGCGTGATTCATTCATTACGAACGTGTCTGAACAGTTGCTCGGCCCCACTGATGCCCTGGCCAAGCTTGCTGATTCTTTGGAGGCGGGAAACCTTGATGAGCGACAGGTGATGGACGATGCACGGCAGGTGAAATCCAGCTGCAGCAAGCTCAACCACATGGTATCTGATTTGCTGCTGCTGATCCGTGCGCAGGAGCCTATTACGCCGTCTTCGGCCAACCGACTGAATGTGATGGGACAATTGCGGCAAGTGGCCGAACGTCTCGAACCTCTGGCTGCCCAGTCCAAAGTCCAGCTCAATGTCGCCGGCGATGAAGACTTGGTGATCAACGGCGAGACCGACCAGATCGACAGTGCCGTGACCAAGCTTATGGAAAACGCCATCGGATACTCTCCGGCGAATGGCACGGTGAGTGTGTCCGCGGTCAAATCCAGGGATGGAGAGCAGGCGGTAATCCGAGTCATCGACCAAGGCGTGGGCATTGCCAAGAAAGACCAAGCTCGTATCTTCGAGCGGTTCTATCGTGGCTCCTCGCAGAGCGAACGTACTGCGGATGGCGTTGGCTTGGGTCTGGCCATTGTCAAGCATGTGGCGCTGACGCATCACGGTGACGTATCCGTATGGAGTGCGCCGGGACAGGGCAGCACGTTCAGTCTGACACTGCCGTTGGCCCAATGATCATTGACCGAGACGGCGGTAGTCCCAGCGGTCGAAGTGTTCCCAAATCAGCAGCAGCACGCCGATAATCACGCCAGCAGCGCACATGATGACCAGCGGAAGGGTGCTGTGATTAAACGCCAGTAGAATCAGGGCGATGACCAGCGCCACAGCCCACAGGCCCGTACCCATGCCAAATGCCTTACGCAAATCCACTCGCACGGGTTTGGGTGCGGGTTTGCGGACGGCTGGGTCGATAATGGGCGCGAACTTCATACTCAACGACAATAGTAAACAGGAACGTCAAAAAAGGAGAGGGGCTATACATGCCCCTCTCCTGTACGTCGATGAATCGCTGGATACGATTGCGCTACATATGCTCGACCACATAGTCAATGCATGCGGTCAGAGCAGTGACGTCAGACGGTTCCACAGACGGGAACACGCCGACACGCAGCTGGTTGCGCCCCAGCTTGCGGTATCCGGCGCAGTCGACGATGCCGTTCTCTCGCAGAATGGCAAGCACCTGACTTGCCGGAACCTGCTCGTCCAGATCAATAGTGGCCACTGCGCTCGAGCGTGCTTCCGGATCGGAGACGAACGGCTGTGCATAGTCGGAACGCTCGGCCCAGGAGTACAGAATGGAAGCGGACTTGGCACAACGAGCGGTGGCCCAGTCGAGCCCGCCGTTGTTGTTCAGCCAGCGCACCTGATTCTCCATCATGATGAGTGTGGCCACGGCCGGCGTGTTCAGCGTCTGATCCTTGCGGGAATTGTTGAGTGCGCTGGTCAATGAGAGGAACGGAGGCACCCAGCGGCGTGCGCCTTCGAGGTGTGCGCTGGACTCAACACCTGCCGCACGGTCGATGGCGGCGGGAGAGAGCGCTGCCACCCACAGGCCGCCATCGGAGCCGAAGGCCTTCTGCGGGGAGAAGTAATAGACGTCGGTCTGGCTGATATCCACCGGCAGGGCGCCTGCCGCACTGGTGCCGTCAATAACGGTCAACGCGCCAGCTTCCAAGCTTTCCGGCACACGGCGAATCGGCGCTGCAACGCCGGTGGAGGTCTCATTGTGGGCCCAGCAGTAGGTGTCCACGCCCTCGGTGAGCTCAGGCAGACGATAGGTGCCGGGCTCGCCGGCGAACAACATCGGATCCTCAAGGAATGGTGCGTTGGCTGCGGAGGCGGCGAACTTCGCGCTGAACGAGCCGTACGTGCCGAATGCGGCGCGGCGGGTAATCAACGATGCGCAGGCGATTTCCCAGAACGCACTGGCACCACCATTGCCCAAGGCGATTTCATAGCCTTCCGGCAGGTGGAAGAATTCGGTGAGTCCTTCGCGAATCGAGCCGACCAATTGCTTGACTGGAGTCTGGCGATGCGAAGTACCGAGCAGCGTGGTGGCGCCGGCGTCGAGCGCGGCGATTTGCTCCGTGCGAATCTTGCTGGGGCCAGAGCCGAAACGGCCGTCACTGGGTTTAAGCGATGCGGGAATGTTCACTGTCATGATTCCAAGGGTAGCCAGAGTGGGGGAGCTGTGTCATAACTTTTCCGATAAACGGATGAACAATAGGCGGTAAACGGTTGGAATGAAGCACTTTTCCGGTGATTTCAGGACACGAAGTAAAACGTTTGACGCATCCGAAGTGTAGGTTATGCGTTTGGGCGTTGGCCCCAGTTCGTTGTACAGTAGCAAATTGTGACGGAACGGTGACGCCCATATCAGGTGCCCGTGAGCCCATCCAAGGAGTTTTTACAGTATGAAGCATGCTTCGCACAAAGCGGCCAAGGTCTCGCGCCAGCAGTTCAGCTTAGCGAAGGTATTTTTTGCCTCCGGTAAAGGGTCCCATCGTGCTCGCGCCGTTCGTGCCATGCAGGCTGCCGGCAGCGATGCCGCCGTGCTGGGTCTTGATCCCGCGGTAGCTGAGAAGATTAACGAAATCGCTCCGCAGACCCGTCGTTCTATTCGTCAGGCCGCCCGCGCGGCTGAACGTCGCAGCCATATTCTTGCTTCTGCCTCTCTGGCAGCTTTGGCCGGCACTGCCGCCACTGCAATGGCTTTTGCCAACACTGAAGAGAATTCCCCGGTGCTTGCCGATGCGGCCACTACGACTACGCAGATTAAGCGCGTCACCGATGTGAGCTCCGCTTCCCGTTCCGAGGCCCGTACCGATTTGAATGAATCCGCGGCCAATGCCACGCAGTCCTCCAACGAGGGCGGCTGGGGCCTGAGCAACTCGGACAGCTCGTTGAATACCGACTTGATGAACCACAACACCGCCAACAACCCGGTGGTTGCCGCGTGGATGGACGGGGATCAGTCGGTGCTGCCTGCTGGTTTCAATCCGAACCATGCTGTAGGCAGGAGCGCGTCAAACACTTACCCGTGGGGTCAGTGCACGTGGTACGCCTATCAGCGCCGCACCGAGCTGGGTCTGCCGGTTGGTGGCAGCTTCGGTAACGGTGGTCAGTGGGCCTCCAGCGCCAGCGCGCTGGGCTACTGGGTGGACAGCACGCCTCGCCATGTGGGCGACGTCGTGGTGTTCCAGCCCGGCCAGCAAGGCGCTGATTCCTACTATGGGCATGTCGCCGTGGTCGAGAAGATCAACGCCGATGGTTCCATCGAGATATCCGAATCCAATGTGAAGGGTTTGGGTGTTATCTCCTCGCGTTCGTTCACTGCTGCTGAGGCTGGCTCGCTGCAGTACATTCATTACTGATCTGGCGCATTCGGCACGCCGAAGAAATCCAATGTTCCCAATGGGAGCAGACGGCATCGCATTTTGGGCCATTAACCGGCACGGTGTAAGGTGAAGGATTTATGAAGGCAAAATCAGCACTTTCTTCTGTTTTCGCGTCCTGTGTGGCGGTGGCGTGTCTGTTTGCTGTTGTTCCCGCAGCCTCCGCCGATGAAGGCACAGTGACCTCTACGAAGTCGTTCCCGTCCTACTCGCAGGTTCGTCGTAACCTGACCGCCGAAGCTACTTCCACCTCCACTGATGACAATTCCAGCTGGGGTGATGTGGAAAGCTTGAATGTGCCACAGACGCAGTCTCCGGCCGAAAAAGAAGCCGCAGCTCGTAAGGCCGCCGAAGAGCAGGCCGCTAAGGAGCAGGACGCCGCTCAAGCGGCTCAGGCTCAATCCGCTGCAGCCAGCCGTAGCCAGGCTCGTACTTCGTTGAGCTATGCCGATACCGGTGCCGGTGTTTCCGCTGGTGCTGCGGCATCCGTTGATCGTGCGTACTCCTTGATCGGCAGTGCGATGGACTGCACCGCTCTGGTGTCTGCCGCGCTGGCTGCCCGTGGTATCAGCTTCCATGGATGGCCGGAACAGTATGCCAATGTTCCCGGTGGCTATGTGGTGACCGATGGTTCGCTGCAGCCGGGCGATATCCTGATTTACAAGTACACCAACGGTACCAATGGCGGCGCTCACTATGATCATGTTGGTCTTTATGTGGGAGGCGGCAAAGCCATTCACGGTGGTTGGACCGGCGGCGTTGTGGCGCTTGCCGGCACGTTGCCTAATCGCCTGACCATGGTGGTGCGCATTCCGTAAGCGCCAAAGGCTTTATACATCGACTCCGATTGCGTCAGCGTCGGAGTCGATTGCGTTATAGGGCTGATTGATGCTTCGGCGTGTTGCCTATGAGACCAGTCGGTTGATGCTGTGCTCGACTGGTGAAGATTGCCCCGGGTGTGTTACAGTTCCGTGTTGATGATGAATGCTAAACACATTGCTTCTACATTGGTGACGATTGCGGCCGCTGCCGCAATGTTCGCCTGTGTGGCGCCAACGGTCAACGCTGCCGATACGGGCACTGCTGTGGTGTCTTCTCGCTCTTTCCCGAAAGTGACGACGGTCAAGAAGAACATTCTTGCCGAATCGACTGCCACCTCCACTGATGACAATTCCAGTTGGGGTGATGTGGAAAGCCTTGATGTGCCGCAGACGCAGTCTCAGGCTGAAAAGGATGCCGCCGCCCGTAAGGCCGCCGAAGAGCAGGCCGCCGCTCAGGCCCAGGCATCGCAGACCCAGGCCGCGAGCCGTTCGACACAACGTGCCGCGATTCCGCAGGTTGATTTAGGCGGCGCCACTGGTTCCGGTGCTGATGTGGCCCGCTTTGCTTCCCAATTCAGCGGCTATCCCTATGTGTATGGCGGCAACACTCCCTCTGGTTGGGATTGCTCCGGTTTTGTGCAGTACGTATACGCGCAATTCGGTATCTCCCTGCCGCACTCCTCCGGCGCACAAGCCGGTGTGGGCACTGCTGTCGGTAGTCTCGCACAAGCGCAGCCGGGCGATATCGTTGCCAATGGCACTCATGCAGCTATTTATATCGGCAATGGTCTGGTCATGAACGCACTGTCTCCTGGCTTGGGAACGCAGGTGACCAGCACTTCCGTGTTCTCCGGCGGATACTCCATTCGCCGCGTTCTGTAGCTCGCATTGCTCTTATGAAGCGCGTCCCTTGGGGCGCGCTTTTTGCGTTTTTACCAGCGCTGTATGGAGTGGGGAGAAGTATTCCACGGCAAAGCGAGACATGTCCAGCAAAATTCCGTGTTGTTCTTTTTCGGCTGAGTTTGCCAGCAAATCCGAGTGTCGCGGGGTATTGTTGAAAGTACGCGATATTACATATCGCAATAACTTCAAGGAGGTCGTCATGATTAACGACAAGGCCATTCTCGTCGGTGTTGACGGGTCGCATGCCAGCTATAAGGCAACATGGTGGGCCGCGAATTATGCCAAGCATGCCGGACTCACGTTGCAGATTGTCTGCGCGTATTCCCTGCCGAGCTATGCTGCTGTATCGTTCGATGCCACATATACGGCGATGGGGGATGACAACGCCGCGCATTCCGATGCTCAGGAGATTCTGTCCAAGGCCAAGGCCATCGCAGATGAGCAGGGTGTGGAAGCTGCCACACTAATCGTCACGGGCGATCCCGCTTCGGTGTTCGTCGAACTATCGCGCAACTACAACCTCATCGTTATCGGCAACCGCGGCAAGGGAGGCTTGGCTGAGCGTCTGCTGGGCACCACGTCTTCGTCGCTGCCGGCATACGCATACTGCCCGATTGTGGTGGTTCCGTACACCGATGATGACGGCAACCTGATGCACTTGAACAACACCATCACCAAGGTGGCTGTCGGTTCCGACGAATCCAAGTGGGGTCTGAAAGCTCTGGAGATCGCCGCCGACTTTGCTGCCGTCTGGGGCGCAGAGCTGGATGTGATGTCCGCTGTGCCGAACCTGAAGGGCGTTGACGGCGAAGACGCGGTCATGGAATCCTACAAGGAAGACCTTGAGGTGCGTATCAAGCCCCTGCAGGAGGCCCATCCTGACCTGAAGATCAATAAGCAGATCGTCTCCGGTCCGGCCGTCAGTGCGTTGACCAAGGCCAGCTTCGACCATGATGTAGTGGTTGTAGGCTCTCGTGGACGCGGTGGCTTCACCGGTCTGCTGCTGGGTTCCACCAGTCAGGGACTGCTGCAGCATGCAGCCGGACCGGTGTATGTGGTGCCGCGCAAGTATGTGGAGGCTGCTGAGTCTCGTCTCGACACCGTGCCGAGCTCGCCTGCTGATGTGCCCACCAAGTCGTTGGAGGAGATTGCCGGCGTCGAGGAGATTCCGGTGACCAAGGCCGAGCCCGAGGTGGCCAAGAAGATCGAGGAAACCATCGATCCTGATCGGCAGTAAGTCTCAATACGGAAAGAGGCTCCCAATGGGAGCCTCTTCGTTTTTTCTACCTTCGTTCAACTGCCGTCTCTCTCAGGCTTCGCCTACAGACAGCTCACTGGGCTGTCTGTAGGCGAAGCCTGAGAGAGGGGAGCCAAGTAAGTCTCAGTGCTTGACGGTGACGCTCATGCGCACCGGGGTTTCCTGCACGTATGTGTGCTTGACCGTGCAGCCCTTGTCGATGTGACGGGTGACGCGCTCCTTGAGCTTGTCGGCGTCCTCATCGCTCAAGCCTGCGTCGGAAGCATCGATCACCACTTGCTCGTCAAAGCCGGTGTAGGCGTCGCCGTCGGCGTCATAGGTGCCATCCACCACAATCTTGGCGCCCTTGCCTTCACCCAGCGTGTGTTCGATGGCGAACTGGCTGGACAGTGCCGCGCAACCAGCCAGCGCGACCTTCATCAGATCACCCGGCGTGAACTGGCCGCGATCCTTGCCGAACTTGATGTGCGCGCCGTCATCGCTGAACGCATCCCATGAACCGTCCTTGTTGCGCTCAACCCACAGTCGCTTACCCATGGCTATCCTCTTTCATTTCATCCGTCGGCGAACTGGCTCTATCGACCGATACCGGCGGGGAAGCACGGTTCGTGACCGGTGCTCCCGTTTATGTGGACGTCTCTATTATGCCTCTAAGCTACACTGGTGCGTATGGCTTTGACCGAAGAACAACTTGCAGATATCCGTTCCCGTATTCCTGCGCGCCCCCAAACCGACATTCCCATGCCGTATGAGAATCTGGTACGCAAGATTCTGACCGAAGGCACGCTGAAGTCCGATCGCACCGGAACCGGTACGATTTCCCTGTTCGGGCAGCAAATGCGTTTCGACTTGTCCCAGTATTTCCCACTGCTGACCACCAAAACGGTGTTCTTCAAAGGGCTGGCCTACGAGCTGCTGTGGTTCCTCAAGGGCTCTTCGAATATCAATTGGCTGCTGGAGCATAACGTCCACATCTGGGATGAATGGGCGGATGAGAACGGCGATTTGGGCCCGGTCTACGGCGTGCAGTGGCGTTCCTGGCCGGCTCCCACTCCTGAGGATCCGAACCGCACCATCGACCAGATTTCCAATGTGCTTGATCTGATCAAGAATCATCCCGATTCCCGCCGTATGGTCGTCTCCGCGTGGAACCCGGCCGAGGTGGAGAAGATGGCGTTGCCTCCCTGCCATGCGCTGTTCCAGTTCTACGTGGCCAATGGCAAGCTCTCCTGCCAGCTGTACCAGCGTTCCTGTGACATGTTCCTTGGCGTGCCGTTCAATATCGCTTCCTACTCGTTGCTGACCATGATGATGGCCCAGCAGGCTGGTCTTGAACCTGGCGAATTCGTCTGGACCGGTGGTGACTGCCACGTCTACGACAACCATGTCGACCAGTTCCTGGAGCAGCTGAGCCGAGACCCGTACCCTTACCCGACCATTGAAATCCGCAAGGCTGATTCCTTGTTCGATTACCAGTATGAGGACTTCACCATCGTCGGATACCAGCATCACCCCACCATCAAGGCGCCTGTTGCTGTCTGATATTGTCTGACCAGGCATTGTCCGCAGGGCATAAAACTTGGGCCGTGAACGCGGCCCGAGTCTGCGCTGTCCACTACACTAAGGCCCAGTTCCGCAATCCAAAAGGAGTACAGCGAAATGGAGCATGACAGTAGCCGTAGCGGCTATCACGAACCCGAGCCCGGATCTGCCGGGCTGTCTGCCACTGAAGAAGACTGGGGCGATGATTTCCCAAAGACTTTCTCGGTGAATCTTATTTGGGCTCAGGCCCGCGACAAGGAAGGTCGCGCTGGCGCCATCGGGCTCAACGGCGGTATGCCTTGGCATTGTGCTGAAGACATGAAGCATTTCAAGGAGCTGACCGTCTCTCATCCGGTGATTATGGGCCGTAAGACCTGGGAATCGCTTGGTGTGAAGTAC
The DNA here is from genome assembly GCF_023656805.1 of Bifidobacterium sp. M3-N-101. Taxonomy (NCBI): domain Bacteria; kingdom Bacillati; phylum Actinomycetota; class Actinomycetes; order Bifidobacteriales; family Bifidobacteriaceae; genus Bifidobacterium; species Bifidobacterium sp. M3-N-101. The sequence goes on along the minus strand of NZ_JAMOKQ010000003.1, from coordinate 192,256 downwards.
CGTCCGTTGCCCAACCGTGACAACATTGTGATTTCCCATGATCCGATGTATCGTGCGCCGGGGGCGACCGTGGTCACCGGCCTTGATGATGCGCTTGATCTGGCTCGTCAGGAGGCGATTCCGGATGACGGTCTGGATCGTTCTGAGATTTGGGTCATCGGAGGTGCACAGCTGTTCTTCGAGGCGCTGCCGTTTGCGGATAAGGCCTATGTGACCGATCTTGACGCCACTGTGGATGCCGATGCCTATGCTCCGGATGTCGAATCGCTGGTTGAAGCAGGGCTTTGGCATGAAGCTGAAGCAGGGGAGTGGCTCACGCCCGCGAAGGACGAGCCCGGCATCGCCGCGTACCGTTTCCGCATCTTGCGCAAGACCAAGTGATGCAGCGGCCTCGTTGACGGTTGATGGTTCGGTCGCCTGACGAGGTTCTGCATATTACTCACCGTGTGATAATCCGTACTGGCCGGTGATGGCCCCGATTAAGAATGAGACCGTGATGACTGACACTCAGCCCTATACCGTAATGACCGTTTGCACCGGCAATATCTGCCGTTCCCCCATGGGAGAGATTATCTTGCGCCACTTCTTCAATGAGCGCGGACTGGGCGATCAGGTGGATGTGGAGTCCAGTGGTGTTTCCGATGAGGAATGGAGCCATCCGATTGACCCGCGTGCCGTGCGCGTGCTGCGCGAGCGTGGATATGGCGACGAGATCCCGCGCGATCATTTTGCTCATCGCATCTCCCGCGAGGAAATCGAGCGTACCGACTTGTTCCTGCCGATGACCGCCTCGCATATGCACTCGCTGCTGCGCATGCTGCCTGCCGGCAAGCGTGCCGAAGTGCATATGTACCGCAGCTTCGATCCGAACCTGCCCAAGCCGAAGCCTGGACGTGAGGATCAGATTGACTTGGTCGACCCGTGGTACGGCGGACAGCATGAGTTCGAGGTCGCGATTGACCAGATCGAGGAAGTCGCGCCCTATATCGTTGACTGGGTGGCCCAACAATTGTGAGTTTTTGGCTCCCCTCTCTGAGGGGAGCTGTCCGCGTAGCGGACTGAGGGGAGTTCTCAGAACACCAGCTGCACCAGCAGCATGTACACGATTGTGCCGCTAAGAATGCCATAGGAGGCTCCAAGAAACAGGAATCCCAGGCAGATGGGGATGGTGAGCGGGAAGGCCGCTTTGAGAGCCGGCAGCCAGCGGTTGGTGTTGCGTGTGGGTGTCGTGACCGAGTGGCCATCGGATGATCCATGCGACGACGTGAATCGGGTGCCGTCGTGTGCCATGCTGGTTGTTTCTCTCTCTATGCCGGCCACGCCGGGCACTTCATCATTCATCACTGGCATGGTTCCACTATCACGCACATTATGGCGCAGAACGAATACGGCACCCCGGCAACGCGAGTGGGTCGCCGGGGTGCCGGGGTGCCGGAGCGCGGGGTGCCAGAATGCCGAAGGGCCGGGATACCGGAACGCCGAAATGCCGAAGCGGTGTATGGGTGCCGCCCGGCCCAGGCGGGTCACGCCCGGGCCAGTTTCTTGCTCCTGAGACGCAGCACGACATCGGCGGAGTCGGCGACGCGCTTGGAATGCGTCACCACGATCACGCATTTGCCGAGCTGATGGGCGGCGTGCTGCAGCAGATGAATCACCTCGTCGGTCATCTCCGGGTCGAGGCTGCCCGTCGGCTCGTCCGCGAGGATCGCGCGGCCCGGTGCGACCAGCGCACGGCCGACCGCCACCCGTTGACGCTGGCCGCCCGACAGGTGCATGATGTTGCGCTTGGATTCCTCACGGCTCAAACCCAGTTCCTCGAGGATCTTCATATCAGCCTTGGCGCTGACCAGCCGCAGGTTCTCTTCGGGGGTGAGGTAGTCGATCAGGTTATGGTCCTGGAACACCAGGGACACGTGCTCCCGACGGTGCTTCGCATAGCCCGATGCGGCGATGTCCTCCCCTTCGAAGCGGACCACTCCCCGGGAGGGGGCGTCCAGGCCGGCCAGCAGCGCCAGCAGCGTGCTCTTGCCGGCACCGGACGGGCCGGTGATCGCATACATCTTCCCGGATTCGAAATCCGCGCTGACATCCGAAAGAACAAGGATCTTCGCCGCGCCGTAAGCGTAATCGACATGGTCCAGTTGCAGACAGTTAGACATGATTGGTGACTCCTAACGCATAGAGGAAAGAATGGATTTCGGGGATTTGGACAGCACGACGGCGCATGACACGGCAAGGGCCACGGCGATGACCGCGCATCCGAGCAGCAGGATGAGCATCGTCTGCTCAGGCGGCAAGGCCTCCACATGCAACGATTCCAGCGGCGCGACGCCCGAATCGCGCAACAGTCGGGAAGACACGTATCCCGACAGCATAGCACCGGTGCCCAGCGAACACAGGGCGGCGACCGCCGCCATGAGTCCGGTTTCGATGGCAAGCTGTGCGACAATCCGCATCTTGCCGATGCCGAGGGCAAGAAGCGTGCCTATCTCATGGATGCGTGAACGAATCCAGAAGACCAGCGCCATCGCCAGCACCAGTACGTCCGCGAGGCAGACGGACAGCAGCACCATGCGCACCAGATCACGCACCGTCTGCACGGATTGCAGGACGCCGGAGAGCCGGGCCGAATCGTCGGTGACGTCGTACTTGCCGCCGGCCATGGTCTTGGCCCGTCCAACAGCCGCGGACAGGTCCTGTGGATTATCCGACAGACATCGAATCATGCCGATCCGGTCGTTTCCGGTCAGAGCGGAAGCCACTCGCATACCCGAATAGATGAGGTTCTCGGAAGTGTCCGAGGGCAGGGGGCTTTGGGCCTGCACGTTGCCGGAGAAGATCCCGGCCACACGCACCGTGGCGTTACGCCCCTCCTGCCGGAGACGGAATGTCGAGCCGACCGATAGGCCGTTCTGCAGCGCGAAGTCGCGGTGGACCAGCACATTGTCGCCGTCGCCCGAGATATGGCGGCCCTGCTCCAAGCGGTACAGGCCACTCTGGAATTCCTCGGACAATGAGGAATCGGTGGTGCCCAGCACGCTGACCTGCATGGCCAGATCGGAGTCCAGTCGGGGGCCCTGCCGGGGCATGACCGGACGCGCGCCATCCACCTGCGCCAAGGTCTTCGTCGCATAGGCAGTCTTCGTCACACCGGGGATACGCGAGAACCGGCTCGCCTCCTCGGCGCTGATGGGATTCTCACCGGCGCTGACGGTAAACCCTATGCCCATGCCCGCGCCGATGCTGTCGGACATGGTACGCAGGGCCGTCGAGACTCCGACCTGCGCCACCAGGCTCGTGAAGACCATCAGCATCAGCAGACCGATGATGCCGCTGCGTACCGGCTTGCGCACGATCGCCAACGTGGCACGCTTCCACACATTCATGCTCATCATCGAATCTCCGACAGGTCTCGCGGCGATTTGCGCAGCATCGGCATGCACGCCACCGCGACGCACACCAGCATCACCGCCAACAGTCCGAGCGCCACGTACAGCATGGCGGTCCCATCGACCGACACCGTGAGCGAATCCAGGGTGCGCACCGACATGCTGGATTCAAGATCGCCGCCGACCTGCCCCATGCTGCTCAGCTCCTTCGCCGCGGAGGCGTTCACGGAATGGAGCGCCGTGGTGCCGAGCCACTGGGCCATTCCCTGCGCGCACAGCCAGCCGAGGGCAAGGGACGGCAGACCGATCAGCACCATCTCAGCGAGATATTGGGCGACCAGGGAGGGCTTGCCGACGCCAAGGGACACCAGTATGCCCATCTCCTGACGGCGGTCGTTCATCCACAGCAGCAGCATGAGACTGAGCACGAGCACGGCCGAGACGGTCACGCCGATCAGGGCGCCGCGCATCATCGAGCGCACGCCGCGGGCGGCATGCAGCATGCTCGACGAATACTGGTCGTTGCGCGTGATCTGATAGTTGTTCCAATCCACCGGGAGTTTCTTCGCGGCATCCATGGTCTCCTCCACGTCAACGCCCTTGGACAGCACGAAGGTGGCGTCCTGGTATATTTCCTTGCCGTCCTTGTACTGGTACAGATCGCGTGTGGTATCCAGATCGGTGTAGATGGTGTTGGCGGTGAGTTCCGCTCGGCTGGATACCTTTCTGGCGCTGTCGCCCTTGAATATGCCCACGATGGTGGTCTTGACGGTCGCCGTCGAATGTGATTCGTTGTCGGCGTCGTAGGCGTTGGCCTTGAGCGTGAGCGTGTCTCCGACTTTGAGCCCGTTGGCTTTGGCGAGATCCTCATGGATCATCGACGTGTACTTGTCGGAGGCCTTCAGATGTCGTCCTTCGGCCATGCCGAGCGTGCGCGACGTGAACACGTTGAGTTTCGACGAATCATTCGTGCCTATGACGTTGGCGGCGTTGCCGAACTGCTGCTCCTTGGTCGCATCGTAATCATCGCCGCCGGGGACCTTCGCCACATTCGCCCCCACGAGATCGGCGGTGGCGTTCTGACGGACCATATACGAATCGACCCCGGGCAGTTGGGCGATCCGGCGCACGTCGGCGGGACGCACCATGCCGCCTCCGCGAGGCGTGAGCATGCTGCCCTGCAGGTTGCTGGCCAGCACGAATCCACCGACCGCTTCCTTCTCGATTCGTCCGGCGGCCTGTTGAGCTGCCCGAGAAACCGCGATCGTGGATAGCATACTCGCCGTTATGATGGTCAGTACTATGAGGAGCACTATGGTTCGCACTCGTTTTCTGAGCACATAGCGCACCGACCGTGCAACGAACGTCATCAATACCTCCTGTGGGCCTTGGGCTTTTCGCCCAAAATGCGAAACATTCCGCGTTTCGCCGGTTAGTTAGCCGCGACAATACATGATGCACCTCAAGATACGGGGAGAATACGCCTTGGGCGAAAGACGGAACAACGGCGAATGTCGGTTATTCTGGATTTTGGTCCATCGCGGGCCGCGTCGATGCGTCGGCCCGCGAGGAATCAGCGCTCGCGCCTCACCTTCGAGGCAGCGAACATGAGGAGCGGCAGAGCGGCGAACACATAGTTCTCGCATTGGATGTACAGGTATGCGACCAGGACGAGCCAGCAGATGACGGTCTTGTGCCAGACGCCGGATTCGCCCGAACCCGCGCCGCGAACCCGAACGAGCTGTGGGTCACGGACATCACCGAGTCCGGGATCCCGGCGGGCAAGATGTACCTGCCGCCGGTCATCGACCGCTACGACGGCATGCTCGTCGCCTGAACGTGCGTGCTATCGTTGCGAACGACCATTCAGACAACGAAGTCCAACAAAACGTCACCGCCCCCTCGCGATACGTGACACACCTTCGTATAGGAAATGCCGTGAGGGATCTGAATCTGGTCCCTCACGGCATTTCGCTATCTGATTGGTCGAAATCTCACAATCGCAGCCTCAGACGGATTGGAAGCGCAGATGGTCCGTTAACTTCCACACCGTATCTTGCAGACGACGGAGTTCGGAGTCTCGGCTGACCGTGCTCCATTGCGTCGCATACGCCTCCATCCAGATCTCCAATGCTTCAGCAAGGTTCGCCTCATCGTCATGTTGAGACGTGGTGTTCGGTTGCAAAGTGTCAGTGATCCCGGTCTCGGACGCAAGCCGGAGGCCAACCCGGTTCAGCAGTCGCTGCCCCTCGACGGCTATGCGGAATGCAGCGGCGTTTCCTGCGTTCCGCGGTCCTGCGGTCGCGGTGATCGCGGAGATTCGACGGGCACTGGCCTGCAGAAGGTGATCTGCGGTTTCGCCGAGCGTGATGCGGTGTTTCAGATAGCGGAGCAGCATTCGTCGGGATTCCGCAAGTGACGGTGTCTTGCTTTCGTTCTGGAGGGAACGGATCACATCGTCCGGTCGTTCGTTTTCCGGCAGCAGTCCCGGGATGGTTTGCAGGACCCCGGTGTTGACTCCGCCTTGTCCGTCATCAAGTTCCAGCCAAGTGATCAGGTGGTTCCATTCGAAACTGGCCGCATGACTTGCATGCGTAAGAATATCAAGCAGTTCACCGCTGGCGTCGTGGTATTCGAGTTGGGAGATACGGCGGAGCATGTCGGCCTCATCCGGGATTCGTCCCGGGTTCCATGATTCCTGTGCACCGATGATCATGCCGGGGATGGCCATGCGTGGGTCGTTGACATGGCCGAAGTCGCCCCAGTCGGTGACAAGCATGCCCTAGGCGCCGTATTGCCTGCCGTAGCGGGCCATGCGGGTGATGTTGCTCCAGGCGTCGTCGATGCGCGGCAGGAGCGCGTTCCAGCACCATACGGCCGGGCATACGATCTGCTTGGCACCGGATTCGGCGACGGTGCGGATCTTCTCGTCCGTGACCTGAGGGTCGTACTGCCAGTTGAGCAGGGTGACGGTTTCGGGGAGCCGGTCGAGGATCTCGGGGTGTTCGAGGGCGATGTCGCCCCACATCATCGGCCGTCTGCCCTGGGCTTCGAGGTGGCGGCACAGGCGGGTGACGTAGTCGGCGTACATGGCCGCGACGCCGATGCGGTCGGCGAGGGGCTTGGACCGGCCCTTGCCGAGGTCGAAGGTCTCGTCGGCGCAGATGTTGAATTTGTTGGAGCGGAACAGTTGCAGGTAGTCGTCGATGAGCCGGCACGACAGGTCGAAGGCGCGGTCGTCGCCGATGTTCAATGTGTGGTGGTGCATGCGGTCGATGAACCCGAACGGCTCGTCGGCGGTTTCGGGGAACTCGCCGAGGTCGCGCAGGGATTGCGTGCGCAGGGCCATGTAAAGGTGTCCGAACGTGGAGACCGACGGGACCAGCTCGATGCCGCGCTCGGCGCAGTAGTCGTCGAATTCGAGGATGTCGCGCGGGGTGAGCGGGCTGGAACCGCGCCAGGTCTCGCTCATCGAGTCGAACGCGAAGGTGTGTTCGATGTAGAGCTGGAGCTGGTTGTATTTGTACAGGCAGAGCTTGTCGGCCCAGTGTTTGAGCCAGTCGAGGGTGGGGACGCGCCCGCGGGTGACGTCGAGGTAGTAGCCGCGCGTTTCGAAGGCGGGTCGGTCCTCGATGTGCAGGCAGGGCAGGGCGGCGCCGCATTGGCGGATGAGTTGACGTAAAGTCTGCACGCCGTTACGCACACCCTCGAAATCCACTCCCGCTACGGTCACGCCGTCCGGGGTGACATCGAGCGTATATGCACCGGACGGGTGTGCATGGGGCTCGTCAAAGGTCGTCAAGGTGATGAATCCCGGCCAGCGGTCGCCGGTGGCGATATCCCATTCCAATCCGGTGGCTGCGCGGATGTCGTCGATGAGCTGCACGGCAAGTATGTGCCGATCGTCACCGACTGCGCGCGCTTCGTTGATTCGTCCGCACATTGGCAGCAATGCGATGTCCGCTTTATGCTGCATGGTTTGCGGCATGGGGATGATGGTCCATCCTTGCAGAGATGTTTGACCGTTCATGGAGGTTCCTTTCTTGGGATGACGCTAAGGATTGTTTTGGGTTTCGTTCGGTCCTGAGATGGCATGTGCGGCGTCGGGGCCATTGTACGGAGATGGTCCCGACGCCGTGGTTTGCGGTTGCCCTATTCGTGGTCGCAGGGCCTCCCTGGGAGACGAGCCAGATCTGGTTGAACACGTTGAAGTCCCAGATCACCGACGGCATCGTGATGACTATCAGGCTCGGCTTGATCGGCGGCACGGTGATCTGCTAGTAGCAGCGCAGCTTTGAGCAGCCGTCCAGCTGGGCCGCCTCAAGGCAGGACTTGTCCACCTGCGTGGTCGCCGCGTGCAGCCCGCGCCCGCCCACGATCTCGCGCAGCACGGAGACCGCCTGCCCTCGCAGAGTGGCGTCGTCGCCGAGCTCACACCGACGCACCCGCATACCGCTCTGGTAGTCGTTCCGTGACAAGGAGTTGACGGTCTCGTCGCATGCATTGAGCAGCGTCTCGCCGACGATGTCGGGAGGTCCGTAGACGGCGATGTCATGAAGATTCAGCAGGCTCACCGGCATGGCCAGAGCTTCGCCGAGCCTCGCACCAGCTTCGGCCAGGATGTCCGCGCGCCGATTCGGGTCCCGGCGAATGCGGTCGCGCAACGCGATGGCGGAGACGTAGGTCTCCAGGCAGCCGCGCTTGCCGCAGGTGCATGCCGGACCGTTCGGGTCGATCACAACATGGCCGATCTCGCCGGCCGCATGGTCGTCGCCATCCACGAACTCGTCGTTCAGCAGCACCGACGCGCCGATGCCCCGGGTGATCTGCACAAGCAGGCAGTTGGGATTGCCGTGCCCGAGGAAGTGGTCGGCGAGCAGCGCGGCGTTCGCGTCGTTGTCCACTCGGGCCGGCAGCGAGAACTCGCCTTCGAGCATGTCGCGAAGCTCCACGTCGTCCCAGCCGAGATTGGAACTGGAGATCACCCTCCCCGCGCCGGAGACCACGCCGGGGACTGCGACGCCGATGCCGACAAGCCCCGGACTGGCAAGCCGGATCATCTGGCCCACAAGCGAGAGCACATCGTCGAGATCGACCCGGTCGCCATCATCAAGCACACGTTCGCGACGCTCCACGATTCTGGCCCGCAGATCCATCACGGCACCGGTTATCACATACGGGCGCGACAGATCGATGCATATCAGACGAAGCACGTCCGTATCGATGGCCAGCAAGGTGCCCGGCTTACCACGGCCATCCCGTTTCCTCGACCCCAGTTCACGTAGCAGGCCGTCGTCGATCATCTCGCCGGTCACGTCCGTAGCAGTGGCGCGCGAGAGCCCCGTCTCCTTGCATAGGTCGGCGCGCGACAGTTGCCGGTCGGGGAACAGCAGCCGGAACAACAGTCTACGGTTGTTAACCCTTGCGTCGCTGGGATTGGATTTAGCGTACATGGGAGCTCTCCTCGGGTGAGACGATTGCGGAAATGCGGAATCACATTATCGGGACAGACATCCCGGCGTCATCCTCGAACGGCTTTCAGGATAACACCCATCAGGGGACTGACAATATGAAAACGCCGGTGTTTTGACAAGTTTCCCATCTCTGTACATAATCATGTTCGACGTCCAAACAAAATAGTTGCTACGGCCAGAGACGGTCAAGCACGGAAAGAAGACCAACATGAACAACACCACGCGCGCAGTCATAGCCACGGCTGCCATCGGAGCCCTGCTCATCCCTCTCGCGGGATGCGGCAACACGACCACAAGCTCGGGCAAGACCGAACTGACGGTATGGTCGTGGGACGCCAGCATCGATCGCGCCGCCAAATCCTTCATGAAGGCCAATCCCGACATCACGGTGAAGGTGAGCAACGTCGGCAGCACCGAGGAGACCTACACCGCACTCAACAACGCGGCCCAAGCCGGCAGCGGTCTGCCTGACGTCACCCTGATCGAATACCTCGCCATCCCGCAGTTCGTGCATTCGGACACGCTCATGGACCTGAGCAAGGTCTACAACACCGCCAAGCTCAAGGACACATTCACCCCCGGCACATGGAACTCCGTGAACATCAACGGCGGTCTGTACGCGATGCCCGCCGACTCGGGCCCCATGGCCTACTTCTACGACAAGGACGTGTTCGACAAGGCCGGCATCAGCGAACCACCGACCACCTGGGACGAGTTCTACGAAGACGCGAAGAAGATCCGCGCCACCGGCTCCTACATCACCTCCGACTCCGGCGACGCTGGCCTGTTCAACGCAATGATGTGGGCCATGGGCGGCCACGCCTACAAACTCAACGACGACAAACTGACCATCAATATCGCCAAGGACAAAGGCGCCCAGCGGTTCATGGACCTCTGGCAGAAGATGCGCGACGAAGACCTCATCGACGTCCACACGAAGACCTGGACCGACGACTGGATGAAGTCACTGGGTGACGGCTCCATCGCCAGTCTCATCAGCGGCGCATGGATGGCCAACAACCTCCTGCAGGGCGTGCCCCAAGCCACCGGCAAATTCCGCGTAGCCCTCCTGCCCACCATCGACGGAACGCCCATCAACGGCGAATACGGCGGCAGCGGACTGGCCATCACCAAGAAGATCCCCGACGGCAAACTCGACGCCGCCAAAAAGTTCGTCGAATACGTCACCACCAACGACGAAGGCATCGACGCCCGCGTATCCAACGGCAGCTTCCCCGCCACCACCAAGACCCTCAACCAGAAGGACTTCCTCGCCAAGACCACGCTCAGGAACACCGACGGCAGCGACAACGAGTTCTTCGGAGGACAGAAATACAACGAGATCTTCTCCCAAGCCGCCAAGGATGTCACCGGCAAATGGGAGTTCCTGCCCTTTGAACCGTACGCACGATCCGTCTACAACGACAACATGGGATCGTTCTTCGCGGGCAAAACCTCCTTCAGAACAGCCGCAGACAACTGGCAGAAGGCTCTAAAGGATTACGCCAAGGATCAAGGCTTCACCGTTCAGTGACCAATAATCCAAACGGTGAATAACGTCGGTATCTTCCGTCGACAAAGATAGGCACCCTACCCCAATCTCCTTCCGGGGTAGGGTGCTTTTGCATTCATTATTATCGGAGCGGGAACACGGCCCCGGGCCATGCGCTGCGCGCATGGCAGGCGGGTGGTGTCCGAAATGGAAACCACATGGAAAGGACCGATGGACATGAACGACATGATGGACACCCGTACGACGGGAACCGCAACGGCGTAATCCGCCGCTACCTGCCCAAACGCTCCCGCATCGAACCGTCCATGGCCGCCGACGTGCAGTCCATCGTGGACGAGACCAACAACCGTCCCATGTGGGTGCTCGGCTACCGCACGCCGGCCGAGGCGTTCGCCGACGAACTGCTAGAATTAACCGACAAACAAGGGCGTTGCACTTCTAAATAGACAGCGGGCAACGGGGCATCTTGCAAATCTCGGGTTATGCTGTAGTAAAACCCTTTACTAAAGTTTGCGGGGAGGATGTCATGGCCACGCTCAAGGAAGTCGCGGAACGGGCCGGGGTATCGCAGAGCACGGTGTCGCGTCTGCTGAACGACTCGTCGTTCTCCATCAAGGAGGAGACGCGGCGGCGTGTGCTGCGTGTATGCGAAGAGCTGGGGTATCGCAACGTGTTCCGCCCTGCGATCGCAGTGCTGGATGCGCCTCCGTCTGGGGAGGAGCTACAGGATGTGTACTTCGCCGATCTGCGGAAAGTCCTTGCGGAGTGCGCGGAATCGATGGAATTGGACCCTCCCGCATCCATCCGTTCCATACATGAGCTGACGGAGCGCGCATCGGAGTTCGACGGGTTCATCACCGTGGGTGCCACGGTGTTCCCCGAGGCGGATTTACGTGCGTTGCACGCGGTGCTGCCTCATGGCGTGTGTATCGACACGAATCCGGCGCCTCATCTGTTCGATTCGGTGCGACCCGATCTGTCGCAGACGATGCTGGACGCTCTGGATGCAATGATCGCGACGGGCCGCAAGCGTGTCGCGTTTCTTGGCGGCGTAGGCAGCATCATGGGTACGCATGATTATCCGGAGGATATCCGCGAGCTGTCGTTCCGTCAGTGGGCTACTCACTTGAGATTGGAAACGGACGGGCTGGTGTATTCGTCCGGCACGTTCACCGTGGAGAACGGCTATCGTCTCGCGGAGCAATTGGTTTCTGACCATCGCGGGACAGGCACCATGCCCGACGGTCTGATCGTGGCGGCTGATGTGCTCGCGGTGGGGGCATTGCAAGCATTGAACGCGCTACGCGTGGCGGTTCCTGACGAGTTGGCCGTGGTAAGCGTGAACAACCAGTCGATCGCTCGGTACACGTCACCGTCGCTGAGCTCATATGCAATCGATCAAAGGGAGTTGGCGCGCATGGCATTCTCCACCCTGATCGATGGGTTGAAGCATGAGCGTCGGGTGCGACGGCACATTCTGCTGACGACCGAGCTGGTGCCGCGAGCCAGTTTCGTCCCCTCGGCCATGATGAATTGACGAAGACGGACGGCACTGGCTTCGGCCTTGCCCGCGCCGAATGCGAGCAGCACGAGGTGGCGGGCCTTGAGCACCGTGCCGATGCCCTGCGTGATGCAGTGGGTCGGCACCTGGTTGATGTCGTTGTTGTGTTTGGGGAATATGAATATATACGGGTACGGGCGGCGGCATGATGGTGCATGCCGCCGCCCGTTGCCGGTCAGATGAGTTCGAGGTTCACGTCGAGGGTGAGCGGCCTGTCGGCGGGCAGCTGGTAGGCCGTGTGGACGGGGGCTCCCCAGGAGTCGTCTCCGCCGACTCCCATCTGGGCCGCGAGCAGGCGCAGATAGTTGTGGCGCGGCGCGGGCAGGTCCTCGTGGCGCCGCGCGGCTTCGATCGTGTAGGTGTTCCAGGGCAGCAGGCTCGCCGTGAAGTGGCGGTCGCCGCGTTGGATGATACGCAATCCGTGGCCTTGGATGTCGGTGGCTTCGAGCCAGCGGACGTCCTCATGGCTGCCGGTTTCCTGCACCATGAGATACGGTGCCGTGCTCGCCTCTGAGGTGGTGTCCCAGATGCCGAGCTTGCCGCCCTGCTTGCGGTCGCGATAGGTCTCCTCGGGGCCGGTACCGTAGTAGCGCAAGTGCTGGTATTCGCCTGGCAGCTCCCATTCGATGCCGAATGCGGGCAGGCTGGCCGCTCCTGCGGCGTTGCCGGGGTATTCGACGGTCAGTTGCATGCGCATGCCGGGCGTGACGCGGTAGGTGACTGACACCGGCGTGTGATCCGGGTCGGCGAGTTCGTACCGGTATGCGGCCGTGAGTCCGCCATCGTCGGATTGCGTGATGCTCGTATCGGTCACGACGGCGTAGCGGCCGGCCGCGAACCATGCGGCCCGGTCGTATCCGGAGCGATTGCCGCGGTCGTTGTCGGTCAGCGGACGGAAGGTGACGATCTCGGGACGGCGGATGACCATTTCCCGCCCGTTGCGCTTCCAGGAGACGATGCCTCCCTGGGTGCGTGACATGAGGATTTCCTCGTCGTCGCGGCGGATGCCGGCGTTCCATCGGCTGAGAGTGACCGTCGCGCGGCCGTCGTCTTGGTCGTTCCCGGTGATGTCCCCTGCGAGGTTGAGGGTGTCGGTGAGTTGTCCGAAGGCGAGTTCGTAGCCGGCGGGTGCCCACGCGGTGGCCTCTGCGAGCAGGAGATCGACCTCATAGGTGACCTCGCGCGTGCCCTCGTCGGAGTCGATGTCTGGGAAGGCGATGTCATGGTGTTGGGTATCTCCTGCGGCCACGTCGAAACGGTAGTCGGCATGCCAAATCTCGCGTCCGTCTTCGAGGAGCCGTGCGGCGAATACATAGCCGTCGGTGCTGGCGAACAGGTTGCGGTTCTCGATGGTCACGCCGTGCCCGTCGGGGGTGAGCTTGATCGGCGAATACAGCTGCTTGACCTCCTGCGCCTTGGGGCTGGGGGTGCGGTCGGCGAATACGATGCCGTTGCCCACGAATTCGTAGTCGGTCGGCCGGTCGCCCCAGTCTCCGCCGACGCTGAGGCGTTCGCATCCGTCGGGCAGACGCTGGACGAGCCCTTGGTCGATGTAGTCCCAGATGAATCCGCCGGAGTAGCGCTCGTACCGTTCGAGGTCGATGAACTCGCTCAGGCCGCCGCATGAGTTGCCCATGGCATGCATGTACTCGCAGCTGACGAACGGCTTGCTTGCCTCGCCTCGTTCGTCGCCGTGTTCGAGCCAGTCTCGGATCTCGGCCGGCTTGGCGTACATACGGCTCTCGAAATCGCTGATCTCGTCGTAGGCGTGGTTCCAGTTGACGCCTTCGTAGTGGACGGGACGACCCGGATCAAGCCGGTGCGCGTGCGCGCTCATGGCCTTGAGGACTTCGCCCGCATAGGATTCGTTGCCCAGCGACCAGATGAGCACGCTGGGATGGTTGCGGTCGCGCATGATCATGCTGTCGAGCCGGTCGATGCATGCGCCGAGCCAGGCTTCGTCGTCGCCGGGGACGGAGGTTCCCACGGGGATGTCGCCGGGGCTGTTCCAGCTGCCGTGGGTTTCCAGGTTGGTCTCGTCGATCAGGTAGATGCCGTATTCGTCGCACAGTTCGTACCAGCGTGACTGGTTCGGATAGTGCGAGGTGCGCACCGCGTTGATGTTGTGGCGCTTCATGAAGCGGATGTCCCACAGCATGTCCTCTTCGGTGATGGCCCGACCGCGCCGGCAGTCGAACTCGTGGCGGTTGACGCCGCGGAACACGAGGCGCTTGCCGTTGAGCTTGAGGATGCCGTCCTCGATGGACACGCGGCGGAAGCCGATGCGGGTGCGCGCGATTTCCAGGATCCTGCCGTCCGCGTCGAGCAGGGCGACGGACAGGGTGTACAGGTCGGGTCGTTCCGCGCTCCATGGCGACGCACCGTCGATCTCGGCCTCGGCGTGCAGTGTTCCTGTCGCTTCGGTGGAGGTGTGCCAGACGGTCGTGCCGTTCTTATCGCGCAGCACGAGGTCGGCCGTCGCGGCGTTCGGTGTGCCGTCGACTAGTATGTCCAGCGAGAGCGATCCGCGAGATGTGGCGGGGTCCCAATCGGTGTCGGCGTGGATGTCGGCGACATGGGCGGAAGGCCTCGCGTTGAGTTCGACGGAGCGGAACAGGCCGTGCAGCCGCCAGAAGTCCTGATCCTCCAACCAGCTCGCGCTCGAATACTCGTAGCAGGCGACCGCCAGCACGTTGCCTTCCATCTTGATAGCGTCCGTCACGTCGAACTCGCTGGGCGTGAAGGAGTCCTCGGCGTAGCCAACGAACGAGCCGTTGAGCCACACGTAGATGGCTGTGGCTGCGCCCTGGAAGGTAAGCGTCACCGGGCGCCCCTCGCGCACGGCCTGGGCGACTTCGCCATCCGCGTCGAACTCGCGCCGGTAGACCGCCACATGGCCGTGCTCGGGGATGGCCGGAGCCTCCGGGTCCTCATGTCCGTCCCATGGGTACTGCACGTTCACGTACTGCGGGGCAAGCAGCCCCGCAGTCTCCAGATGCGAGGGCACCTGCACGCGGGAGAACGACGAATCGTCGAAGTCGGACGCGGCGAACAGAGGCGACACGTCGCTCGTCCCATCGGGGAAACGGCCCGTCGGCGCCGTCTCGACGCGGACCCGCCATTCGCCGTCAAGGCTCTGCCCGAGATCAGAACCCTCGCCGTTGACGGGGGCGTGCGACCAGCACGCATGATCGGAATGGGCGTCGAGCCGGTGGACCGCGTACACACGCGGGTCCGTGAGCCATGCCGTTGTCGGCATGGACGGTGAGACGATCGGATCGCCGTTCTTCAGCTGATCGTCGGTTGTGTTCATGATGTCCTCGCTTTCGCATCGGATTGCGTCGCGTCGTTGCCGCCGCAGTGAGGGAACCTCGTTGAATCGGGTTCCTTATATAATAAGGATAAATATTTTTACTTGATTGCGCAAATTTTTTCCAGCATCTCGCGGCATAAGGCCTACAACATGCAAAATACGTGGATTTCTTAAGACCCAAGCACATCAAGCAAGCTTCAAACCTTACTCATCCACACGGAGTGCTGGTTGCAAAACGTTGGCATGATTTGCGACACGCGGTAAATTTTTTACTTTTTCAAGAAAGTTCTATACTGAAGTTTTGCGGGATTGGAGCGGTTCCCGCGTACGGATTCTTTATAGGTCGCAAGGAGGCCACCACACCATGAGCGGATCCACCACACAGCGCATGGCGACGTCGGAACAGCCGCATGCCACGCCTTCAGGAAACATGGGGCAGAAGATCGCATACGCATTCGGCAACCTGGGCCAGGCCGCGTTCTACAACACGATGAGCACGTTCTTCATCACATTCGTGACCACCGCGCTGTTCATCGATGTGGACAAGACGCTGGCCAAGCGCCTCATCGCGGTGATCACCGGACTCATAGTGGTCATCCGCATCGCGGAGATCTTCCTCGACCCGCTGCTCGGCAACCTCGTGGACAACACGAACACCCGATGGGGCCGGTTCCGTCCCTGGCAGTTCATCGGCGGCATCGTGCCCGGCATCCTGCTGATCATGGTGTTCACCGGCCTGTTCGGCCTCGTGGACGTGAACACCGGCGTGTTCATGGTCCTGTTCGTCATCGTGTTCATCCTGCTCGACGTGATCTACTCGCTGCGCGACATCTCGTACTGGGGCATGATCCCCGCGATCTCCTCCGACTCGCACGAGCGCAGCACGTACACCGCGCTCGGCGCGTTCACCGGATCCATCGGCTACAACGGCGTCACCGTCATCGTCGTGCCCGTCGTCAGCTGGTTCACCTGGAAGTTCACCGGCCAGTGGGAGCAGGGCCGCACCGGCTGGGCGGCGTTCGCCATCATCATTGCCGTGCTCGGCTTGCTCACCGCGTGGAGCGTCGCGTTCGGCACCCGAGAGAACCAGGGCGAGCTGCGCGCCAAGGCCGAGGCCAACGGCAACCCCATCGAGGCGTTCAAGGCCATTGCCCAGAACGACCAGCTCCTGTGGGTCGCCCTCAGCTACTTGCTGTACTCCGTGGCCAACGTCGCCACCACCGGCGTGCTCTTCTACCAGTTCAAATACGTGCTCGGCGCCCCGGACAGCTTCTCCATCGCCGGCGTCATCCCGGTCATCACCGGACTGGTCACCACGCCCCTCTACCCGGTGCTCAACCGCCGCATTCCGCGCCGCTGGCTGTACACCGCCGGCATGGCGCTCATGATCGCCGGCTACACGCTGTTCATCATCGCGCCCATGAACCTGCCCGTCGTCATCGTCGCGCTCGTCCTCTTCTACCTTCCCGCGCAGACCATCCAGATGACCGCCATCCTGAGCATGACCGACTCCATCGAATACGGCCAGCTCAAGACCGGAAAGCGCAACGAGGCCGTCACCCTCTCCGTGCGCCCGATGCTCGACAAGATCGCCGGCGCCCTGTCCAACGGCATCGTGGGCTTCGTGGTCGTCGCAGCCGGAATGGTCGGCAACGCCACCGCCGCCGACATGACCGCCGCGAACATTCGCACGTTCAAGACCTGCGCCTACTACCTGCCGCTCGCCGGTATCGTCGCCAGCCTCGTCGTCTTCCTCCTGGCCGTCAAGATCGACGAGAACATGCACGACCACATCGTCGAACAGCTCGAAGAACGACTCGCCTCCGAGGAAACCAACAAGCAGTAAATAGTCCGAGCAGCGAGGGGACGGCCCTGTGTTGACGGTTTGAACCGTTGGCGCAGGGCCGTTGCCATGCCCGCCGGGGAGCGAAGAAGGAAGAGAGCCGGCGGGGTTCCGGTCGGATTGTCGTCCGGCCGGAAGAATCATCGCGGCGGAGAGCGGTCCCTGTCGCTTCGGTCAGACCTCGGATTGTCCGCTGGGAACCGGATCCGCGGTTTCGACGGCATCCGCGTCGGCGTCCTCGGCATCGACGGGTTGCATCGTGCCGGAGTGGTGGCCGGCGGCGTTGTTTCCGTGCCTGAACCTGCGGGCGGCGATGGATTGGCAACAGTGTGTTGGACAGTTTCTTAGAGGACGAGTCCTTGTTCGGTGAATTCCTTCGGGCTCCGGTATCCGGGGATGTTTCGGGCCGGCCATCGTCGGCCTCAGATCTCATGTCGTTCGTCCCTCATCGGACTGTCTAATGCATTGTATCCAATCCATCACCGACATGCTCGACCAGATGGGAGCCAGCGAACAGGACGAGGAGCGCGAGTTCATCGTCGATGCCCTCTTCGCCGAAACCCGCGTCGAAATCGCCGCCATGCGCGCCCACGAGGACGACTACGACGAGCAGACGCGCGACATGCTCGAAGGACTGGCGTTCGCCTGCGCCCAATACAACACGTTCCTCAAAGGTGCCGGCGAAACCAAGAAAAGCATCATCATCACCACCGGCGTCCACCTCGCGCCCTTGCAAGTGCGCGAGGTGCGCCGCATCCTCTCCGGCGACGACATCCACCTGGAATCCTTGGACGAAGGCAAGCGCGTGGTCTATCTGGAGCTGCCCGACACCAACGCGACGTTCGGGTTCCTGGCCAGCGTGTTCTACCAATGCCTCTTCGAGACCCTGGTCAGGAAAGCCGACCACACGGACAGCGGCCAGCTCGGCCGCGACGTGCACTGCCTGCTCGACGAGTTCGCCAACATCGGCAAAATCCCGAACTTCGTGAGACTCATCGCCACCATCCGCTCACGCGGCATCAGCTGCTCGATCATCCTGCAAACCGTTTCCCAAGGCAAAAGCCTGTATCGAGACGACTGGGAGACCATCGCCGGCAACTGCGACAGCTGGCTCTTCCTCGGCGGCAACGAAGCCTCCACCACCAAAACCATCAGCGACCGGCTCGGCGACCAAACCATCGACGTCATCGAAACCAGCGAAACCAAAGGCATGAACGGCTCCTGGAGCCGCAGCGTCCGCAAGAACGCTAGAAAACTCCTCACACCCGACGAACTCGGCCGTCTCGACACCGACCAATGCGTCTACCTGCTACGAGGCCTACCACCCTTCCTCAGCCACAAACTGACGGACTAGGACATAGACGTAGAGAGCCTGTCTAATCGCCTTAGAAGGCTTCGCCTCCGGCCTTCCGGGTAGTATTGGATGTCAGAATGTCTGAATGCAAGGAGGGCTGATGGAACTGCTGAGCGTCAGCGTAGGAGGTTTCCGTAACCTCGCGTACACGACCATAGAGTTAGGTGGAATTACCGCTCTCGTCTCACCGAATAATTATGGTAAGTCGAATCTTCTGGATGCGATTCGTTTTGCTTTCCAGTTTATTGAGTCTGGCAACAAGCGCAGAAACAACTTGATGCGGTCAACGAACTGCATTCCGCTATCGCCTTCCCTGTCCAACGATGACTTCCGTTTTTCCATTGAATTCGACGACCCCTCGCTTGGGGAATATCGTTTTGTGCGCTATGGCTTTTCGTTCTCTTGGCCCAAAGATGACGGCTCCGGGTGCAAAATCACCGGCGAGACTTTGGAAATCAATGCAAAGCGCTCTGGAACATGGACTAACTACCTACGACGAAATCGAGGACAATACAAGAAGGGACACGATACCCGGTCGTTCCGCTCCATCTCTTTGGATGACTCGCAACTCGCCATTGATGTCCTCACTGCCGTGGAAGACATAGAAATCAATCCTGCCATCCGATCCATCTTCGATATCACCTATGCAATTTGCGATTCGCTTGAGACGGAGAATCGATTCCACTCGACGCCGTTGGAGTTCGGCGAAACGATGGATGATTCAACCGCCATGTTCAATGATGTGGATTTGCCAAGAGCGCTGTATAGGCTCAAACAAAGCGATCCCGAGCATTATGATATTTTCCAATCCGCTATATATACGCTGTTCCCCGAGTTCGAGCACATCTCGGTGAATTCCTACGAACTACGGCCCGAAGACCACGAGCGTCTGAGCCAAGCGTTGAAGAAAGATGACATCCCGGAAGAGAACATACCGTTCCACATTCGAGATGATTTGTATCGTCTTATGGTTAAAAGCGCTAATCTTAACCAACCTGTCGACATCTCACATATGTCCACAGGCACAAAGCGCATCATATGGCTTGTTGCCAATACCATCATCGCCGGCGCGAACTCTGCTGGCTGCATCGGTATCGAGGAAATCGAGACCAGCATCCACCCACGCATGATGCGTGAGCTTCTTGAGGTTCTTAACGAGAACATCGGCAGTACCTCGTTGCTGTTGACAAGTCACTCCCCGTTCCTGATTCAGTATCTCAAGCCAGAGAAAATCTACCTTGGCGTTCCTAGTAAGGACGGAGTAGCGACGTTCAAACGAGTGGAGAAGTCCAAAACTAAGGATGTCCTCGATTCTGCATACAACAGGGGGCTTGGCTTCGGCGAATATCTGTTCGAGCTGATGTCGTCCGATGACGATGGACTGCGCGCTCTTGGCACTCTTCTTGAGGATTGATATGAACGATTACTCATATGAGAAAGGCATCGCGTTTATCGTTGAAGGCGCCACTGAGCGGGTTTTCTACGAGGAATACCTGAAGAAACTGTGCTCTGAGCGAGGCATGACAATCACCAAAGACGAAAAATCGCAGGAGAACAAGTACACCATTTGCGCGGAGAACAGGTCGATTCTGGTTCTCATTAACAACGTTGGCTCCGTGAGCCAAATGACCAATTCGGCAACATGGTTTCACCGTGCGTGCGTGAAGGAATACAGCAATATCGGCTGGTCAGTGTTTCTGTGCTATGACACGGACGCCTACAATTCGGACATCACCAAATTCCATGAAGGAGACTGGCTGAGATTGCGGCAGTCAATCGAAAGCGATGCCGAATCCATCGCAGATTTGGCTGCCCAAGCCGACATTGAAGATGTCATGCTGTGCGATTTTCAAGGTGTGCTTGCATTCCTCGGGTTGGACAACAATACTCCGATGTCCAAGGGGCGCAAGGGTAAAGTCAAAATCAAGCAACTGTTCCGGCGATCCGATCCCGCCTGCGCCTACCATGAAGGAGAACGCGCGAGGGCACTCATACAAACGCTCGATATTGACCTTATCGAAAACACAGCTCCAGTACCACTATCCGTCATCAGAAAAGCCGTGGATTTTGATTGATGTAAGTTTTGGCGTGCCAAAACTTACATCAATTGATGAAAAACGTCAAAAAACACCCTATTTTTAGGTGTCCGTGTAAGTTTCAGATGACATCAACGTCATCTTCCCTCATAAAGTGTCATGAAAAGTTGAGGACGCATCGACACCGGGCACATCCCATGATGGAGCCGAGGGAGACGGTTGAGGTGCGGGCCGAGGGGTGGCGGGAGCGGCTGGCGTTGGGTGAGTGGTGCTGGTTGATGGCTGCCGCTGGATGGGCGTGGGCTCTGATTCGGATGCCCCGGACGGTTCGGCTGGCACGGATGGTGCTTCTTCTGCCTGTTTGATGGCATCCGAGAGACGCTGGGTGAAAGCATTGAGGTCGTCTGCGGCTTTGTTCAGGGCGGCGATGTCGGTGGTAGTGTGCAGGGTGTTGCGGGCGGTGTCGAGTTGGGCGCCGAGCGATACGCGTGTCTCGCTAACGTTAGTGTCGGTGTTGGCTTCGGTGTGCTGGTAGAGGTCTTCGGCTTGGGTGATGGCGTCGGAGAGCTTCGTCTTGGCGTCGTCGAGTCTACGTGCTTGTTGCGATTGCTTGACGGTGGCGGTTGCCTTCGAGAGTTCGTCGAGGGCTGTCTTCGTTTGCTTGTTGCGCTCGTCCGCAGTGTGGGCGTTCTCTTCGAGATGCGCCGTGGAAAGATCCGTTGAGCAGTGAGGAATTTCGTTCGTCGCGTGATGTTCTACCACGTTGCGTAGGGAGACCAGTGCCTCGGGATCGGTCACGTCGGTGTCGCCCAATGCCAGCAGTGGCTTGGCGTCGTCCAGGGCTGCGTTCCATTGGTCGTATAGCTTGTTTGCTTGTTGGATTGCTTGATTGCATGATGCGAGGGCCTGCGCATGGGCATGGCGTTGCCCTGCGATGATGGTCACCGATGCCAGGACGCCAGTCAGGATGGTGAAGGCGGTCAGGGCCAGGATGCGTGCCCACGGGACGCGCCGACGCACCCTGATGGGTGGTTCCTCGGTTTCGTCCGCCGTCGAATCGCCGGTGAATATTTCTTCTGCCTCCGACATGTTGGAGGCAGAAGAGGATGCCGCGTTCTGGTCAGGGGTCTCGGATTCCGCGATTGCCGAGGAATCAGAGGCGGTGGAATTGCCCGACTTATTCGATTCGCCCGCTTCGGGCTTCTTTTCCTCCCATAGGATCGGCTGGATGGCGCGGAGTCTTCGTTTGCGGGGTGTGCCCGTCGGTGGCTCGGGTGGTGCTCCGGCTGTCGAGGGGTCGTTGAGCGCGAGTTTGGCCCATGTGGCGAGATCCGGCCATGCGGCCGGATGCCGGGGAACTTGGTCGAGTAAGTCCCAGTGCTCGGGGGCGGCCATGAGGTCTGCGAGCTCGTGGGGATCGAGCCGTGGGTTGATGCGTGGCATGCTCTCCGCTCCTTTCGTCGTGACAATCGCGGCTAGTGGATGTAGATGATGCCGGGGTTCTCGGCCTGCTCGCGTGTCAGCAGGCGTGTCCAGGCGCGGCGTTGGCCACCGCCGGATTCGCTGATGAGGATGGAGCCGTCCTCGTGGATTTCCTCGACGATGGCGACGTGCCCGTATTCGCCGCTGGCTCCCAGCACTCCTCGCTCGAAACTCATCACGTCGCCCAGTTGGATGGTGCCGCCGATGGGGTACCCGTGTCGCTCGGCGCTGGCCGCCCACATGTAGCCGTGGCCCATGTAGGGGTCCACCGGTTTGCCGATCTGTTGCCGTCGGGCGGCGGCCCACCAGGTGCATTGGCCCACGCTGTATGAGTTGATCGAGGCCACGGGCACGCCGCTGGCGTCGATGTCGATGCTGGTGCCATCGACGACCAAGGGCGGGCTAAGGGCGCCGATGGTGGCTCCGGCCGTGGCCGAGCATGAGCCGCCGGCGTTGATGGCAGGCCGCACTTCGTCCAGATATTCCTTGGTGACGTTCGGGATGTCGGGATATTTCATTAGGTTGCCTTCGCCCGCGTTGTGCGCGATGACCAAGGCCTCCAGATCGGATAGCCGGGCGAATTGCGCGTCGGGGTGGCTGGCCTTGAGCTGTCTGACGTCTTCGAGCCGGTTCTTGAGATATATGCCGCCGTATTGGGCGTGGATGTTTGGATCGGTGATGCCTTGGGGCGGGGTCTGGTCCGCGCCTTCGGGATGCACGCCACGCCACACGCTGCGGTTGAGCTGCAACAGGCCCCAGGTGCCTCCGTTGCTGTCATCGGCATACGCCTCGGGATTGAACCCGGACTCGCGGCGCATGAGAGCGGCGATGAAATCCGCGCCCAATCCACTGGACTGGGCGGCCCGTTCGACCCAGGGCCTGACCTGTTCGGGCACCTCGACGACGCTGGACTGGCAGGTGGATTGTCCGCCCACGGCCACGGTCGGGATAAGCCACATCAACAGACTGATCATGAGCATGACGATCGCGCCGACGACCAGCAACGGCAGACCGGCGGCCGCCGACGCCGTGGCCATGACCGCCGCCTTGGTCGCCATCATGGAACGGGCCATAGTCCGAACGACCCATTGCGTCGCTCGCATCGAGGAACCGGCGCCGGAACGGACTGTTCGCCGTGCTCGGACGCCTCTGGCTAGAACAGGGCCCGTGCGTTTCCGGAGTGCGCTTTGAGTCAGGATGGAACGGCCTCCACGCATGTTGCCGCGACGAGCTACGCGGACTTTGCCGGGCCGCCGGCTCTTGCCTCGCGGCGATATGACTCGGGAGGCAACGGAAGCGGGAGAACGGCCGATGGCTTCGCCATCAGCCTTATCGGTGTCGTCGCTTGAGATTTGCGCTTGCAGCAAAGCGGAGGTCTCCTCCGTTGCTCTCGCCAGATGACGCAGCGCTATCCGGCTTGGGCCATCGGACCGGCTTGGCCTGGCCAACGCCGGCTTGGACGGCTGACCCTCGATCTTCGGGGCAGGAGCGGCATTGCCGGAGAACGGCGGGACGTCCTCGCCCTTAAGCCCGATGGGTCGGCCGGCCCGCAGCTTTCGGGGCGCTGGGCCGGAGGGCTGCGCGGTTTGGCTTGCCTGTCCGATGGGCTGGGGCTTGTTCATGGATGCTGGTCCTCGAATTTGGTGGTGTACAGCTGGTAGAGCAGGCTGCCGGTGTCGAGTCGTCCGTCGAAGGGGATGAACGCGGTGCCGGACTTGGCCATGCCCTGTCCGGGCTGGACGCCGGTGAAGAAGCCGCGCTGCTCGTCCGAGAGTTTCAGCAGATCGCACAGGGCGTCGGCGTCGGTGGGATTCTGGTTCATCAACAGCAGGAAGTCGCTGTTGGCGAGCATGAGCCGGGCGGCCGGATTGGCCAGCAGTTCCTCGATGTTCTGGGTGATGCCGGTGGGCGACAACCCCCATTTGCGTGCCCGCTTGTAGATGCGCAGGAACGTCTCGGCCGCATATGGGTTGGAGAACAGCAGATGGAACTCATCGACCCACAGCCATGTGCGCCGTCCCTGGGCGCGGTTGCGCACGACGCGGTTCCACACCTGATCGAGCACGACCATCAGGCCGAAGGTCTTCAATTCCGCGCCCAGCCCCGACACGTCGTAGACCAGCAGCCGGTTCGAGGTGTCCACGTTCGTGGGATGCGCGAAGGCATCCAGGCTGCCGGTGGCGTAGATCTCCAACGCGCGCGCCGCATCCACGGCCTCCGGCTCTCCCAACCGGTCCAAGCGTTCCGTCAGATCGACCAGGGTCGGCGCGGGCCGGTCGGGCTTCTCGTGGTGCTCGCGGTAGAGTTGCGTGACCGCGCGGTCGATCAGGCTGCGCTGGGCCTTGTCGATGCCGTCCGCGCCGCCGATCAGCGCCTCGACCATGTTCAGCACGCTCGCGCTTTTGCCCCGGATGGGATCGCCCTCGGAATCGTCCGCGTACTCGATGTCGAGCGCGTTGATGTGATTGGAGGAGCGTTCGCCGATCTCGATGCGCTGGCCGCCGAGCCTGTCGCACAGGGGCGTGAACTCATGCTCGGGGTCGATGACGATCAGATCGTCCTGCTCGCGCAGCAGGAACGTCTGCGTGATCTCGTTCTTGGCGGCCTGGCTCTTGCCGCTTCCCGTGCCGCCCAGGATGAACCCGTTGCCGTTCATGCCCAGGGTGCGGTCGATGACCAGCGGGTTGCCGCTCCTGGCGTTGACGCCGTGGAACACACCACCCGGCTGGCACAGCTCCTGGCTGGTGAAAGGAACGAGTATCGAGGCGCTGGACGTGGTCAGGGTCCGTCTCATCGGCGGCAGGGGATTGCCCAGGGGCAGCGCCGCGTTCAATCCCTCGACCTGCATGTAGGTCAGGGATTCGGCCACGCATGACTGGCCGTCCACCGTGGCCTCCACCTCGCGCACGACCTGCGCCAACCGTTCGGGAGTGTCGGCGGCTACGTCGATGACCATGAGCGTGTCCATGAGCCGGTCGCCGTTATGCTCCAGGTCACGGCGCAATTCGCTGGCCTGCCCCATGCTTTCCTCCAGGTCGTGCGGCAGCAGGTCCTCGGGCAGATGCTGGCGGCGGTTCCTGCGTCTCTCGTCGATGGCCTGCATGTACATCTCCGCGATCTTGCGGTTCACCAGCCGCAACCCCTCGGCCTTCGCATGGGGCCGCAGATGCACGCTCACGATGATGTCGGCCTTGATGTCCGTCAGGGAGGCGACCAGCTGGTCGGAAAGCCACTCGGGGAAATCGCGCACCATCAGGCACTGATGCCACACCTCGCGCGTGCCCGAGCACAGCTTGACCCGACGCCGGTCGCCCGTGTCGATGGCATACGGGGCCACGCAGTCCTTCGTGCACAGGCCATGCGAACGGGAGAACGCATCCTCGTCGAATGTGAAACGCACGCCGGGGCGCAGCACCCGGTGCAGCACCTTGAGCCGTTCCGCGCGGTTGAGTTTGGAGCCACGGCAACCGCCCACGGAACGCAATTGCGCGATGGCCCGCAAGGCCGCCCGGTTGAGCGTGGCCACGGCCCGCTGGCCGTCCTGCTCCGCAAGGGTCAGCGTCAGGTACTTGTCGCACACGGTGCCGCTCGACTGGCCCGACAGCTTGCGGCGCACATGACGGTCGAAATCCTCTCGCAACGCATCCAGGCCATCGCCCTTGACGCCCATCGCCAGCCCTTGGCCTGCCGATTCCGGGTCCAATGTCCGGGTCATCACCGTGACCTGGATGCCCATGCCCTCGCCCACCGAGTTGAGGAACCGGCCCCAACGCTCCACCACATCCATCTGCACGTCCTGCGAGGCGATCTGATAGCTGATGTCGCTGATGCGCAGCGTCACGCTCCAACGGTCCTGCCCCAGATAGGCGACACCGCCGGGCAGCATCGAATCATAGGCGACCAACTCCCTGCTCGACCGTGCGACCTTGGCGGACCCGCCGCCTTTTCTCTTCATACGCTTGCCATCCTCGCGTTCCTTGCTCTCAACGGCCACGCTTGCTCCTTCCCGCGCCCCTGCGGAGGGCGCGTTCCCTCAATGACGGTTTCGCCGGCCACTTGGCCGGCTCCAAATTCTCCAGTGTGTGGATGTTCCTGCCGAAGCGCTGGCGGAGCATGCAGCCCAGATAGCGTTCCGGCTTCAGGCCCTTGGGACGCCACCAGCCCCACAACGCCGGCGGCAGACACACCACGAACAACAAGTACGAGCCCAGGTCGGGCTGGTCCAGCATCAGGAAGAACACGGCGACCTCGCCGCCTCCCAGAACGAGCATGAGCGCCGAGGCGGCCAACTGCCGCCATCCCATGCCCCACATGACCTTCGCCTCCACGCTGGCGATCTCCGCATACACGCGCATCTGCAACGCCATCAAGCTCCTCCTTGAATCCCTATCGCGCTCACTCGCCGCCCGCGATCGCGCGGCTGACACGTTGGGAGACCGCGATCACGAAGAACAACAGGATGCCCGCCATCAGCAGGTTGCCGAAATTGCCCGTCACCCACGACACCATCCCCGACCCATCGCCCTCGGGCAGACGCACCGCGTCGATCACGATGCGCTGATAGAACACCAGGCACACGAACACGCACACCGCGTTGAGCGACGTGCGCGCATAGGCCTTGAAATAGCCCACACCCACCGGCCTGGTGTCCTCATGCACCAGCAAGGCGAACGGCAACGACTGGAACGCGGTCAGGGCATACAATTCGATGAACCTGATGTACAGCACCACGGTGAACACCACCGCCGCGAGCTGCGAGACCAGCCACGGAATCGCCAACAGAAAGAACAGCGCCGCCTGCCCCATCATGCCGGCGTCCTTGACCTGTTCCCGCATCAGATCGCCCAGCTGACCGCCATCGCCGGCCGTATCGAACGACAATTGCGAGGAAGCACCCTGCATGAGGAATTGGGTGGCCGAATCGAACGCACGCAGGAACAATCCCGCATTCTGAACCGCCAGAAATACCAGCGCGACCTTGAACAACGTGCCCGCCACAATCTTCACGCCCAACTCGCGGTCGGACTCGATGCGCGTGGAATTACGCGCCAACTCCAAGGTGAACACCACCGCCAGAACCACCGAGGTCAACGGCTTGACCGCCACGTCATGCACGTTCACGGCCAACTGGTAAAGCGCCGGATTCCACGTCTCTGGCCCCTGCGACAGCATGCCAGTGGCTATCGAACCGGCACCGCCGCCCCCGATCATGTTGAGCATCGCAACGATGAAATCCTCCATGCTGCCGGGATCCCCGATGCCTCAAACCGGCTCAGCCCATCGCCACGGCGCTGAAGATCTGCGCCGCCGCGATGATCATGCCGCCGCCCACGATCTGCCACAGACCCGACTGCGTCTGCGGCCCGTTATGATCCTTCAAACCGCCACCGAATGTCACCGCGCCCCACACCAGCCACAGGCCGCCGCCGATCGTCGCGAACTTCACGAACAACTCCAGCACCTGGTTCATCAAATCCACAGCCGCACTCCTCCGCACAGGAACGGCACGGCCCACCGCCATGCCCACGCATACGGCCATCCTCGTGCAGTCCCGTGGAATCAGCGGCGGACAAATTCACACAGCATTCGTTCAACATACTTACAGAAATAGGTAAATCAAGACGCTATAGTATTCGCCAAAAGATGCCCGGGAAAGGGAAAAGAATGCAAAATAACGACCAGCAGCAGTATGATCTTTGGATTAAGCAATCTCTCGGCGCTGCTTCAAACTGGGAAGAACTAGACGAAGCCGATCGAGTCTCCCTTCGGAAAGCAGCAGCATGGTACGCAATCATCGCCATCGGATTAGCTATTGGTGTGGGGATTCTCTCATTCACCATTCTGCAAGACGGCGCAAAGGCTACACTCGTGACTTCGTCGCTCGCCATCATTGGCGCGGTCTTTCCTGCGATAGAAAAAGTCGTGTCGGGATCGATGGAATACTTTGAATCAACAAACGAGAAACTTCATGTTGCAAAACTTAAATTGATGCGCAGTTATTTCAACCTATATGCATTGATTCTGGTCGGTGCTGCGCTTCTCGATTTCATTGCCGCAGCATTCCTCGGCCTGTGGCAATAACGTTTGGAGATGACGTGAAATGGCAGATGACATTTGCCGAATTTGCGGTAAAGAAGGGCCGCTGAGCTTTGAACACATCCCTCCTCAATCTGTGGGTAATGATCACACGGTGAAGCTCTATTCAGGCGTTGACGCCGTGAAGAGCAGCTTGACCGGGCAGGATGACATGGAAGGCCTGAAGTATCGGCAATTGCAAAGAGGTCAAGGATTCAAGACGATTTGCAGCTCATGCAATAGTTATCTTGGTCAAAACTACGTCAAGCCATTCAGTGAGTTCTATCGTGCAACTGGACAGCAAATCCTTGTCTCTGACTTTCAGGAAGGGGATAAATCCATTCATTTCAAGACAGATAGGCTCATGCCTCTTGCATTTGTGAAGCAGGTGATGTCGAACTTCTGTGTATCAGCTGGTGATATGCATGACTGTAAGGACTATCTCTTGGATAGGGAGAGCACTGTTTTCCCCCAGCGATACAGACTCCATATGTTTATAATCGATAACCTGCGTGAACAAAAGCTGTTCACCGGATGGATGGTTCCCATATTTGCGGATTACACGTGCTGCAAAATGGCATGTATCAGGATACCGCCATTCGCTTTCGCTTTGTTTGATCTCAGTTCTAGTAATAAGGTGCCTGAATGGCCGGGCAACATAACCGATTTAGCTAGAGTGCCGTGGGGAGAGAAACCTGGCATCGAGTTTCACTTGCCAGTGCTTAAAGCAGCGAATCATAGTCCGCTGTCATGGGGGAACGTTGGCTAAAGCCGATGGGGAACAGCCGAAATAGGCCCGCAGGGCTACGCCTGCGGGCCTGGTATGCACTGCCCCGTTTTGCCGGGACAGTTGCATGGTATCACCCTCTAGCTGCCAACTGGAATACGAAAGTTGGCTCTAGGCAGCAGATGGATGGTTGTTGTTAGTTCATGGGCGACTCCTTGGGGTTGATGGTGGTGACGAGTTGGGCGAAGTCCGGCTCGGGGCCATCCCTATCGGGACTGCCATCACGGCCAGCGCCATCGTCGTTCGCGTCGTTTTCGTGTCCGGTGTGGCGGCCGCTGGCGCGGGTGAGGCGGATCGCGGCGGTTGCGCCGGTGCCGAGGAGCGCGAGGACGAGGATGACGGCGATGAGGCCGGCGATGTTGGTGCCGGTGGTCGCCAGATTGTCCTTGGGCTGGTAGCCGTTCCAGTCGTCGGTGTTGCTGGTCACGGTGGTGTCCGCGCACAGGGTTCGCCCGTCGATCTCCACCGCGTCCTCGGGAAGCTTCTCCTCGTCCTTGCCATCGAAGGGGTCGGGGTCGGAGACGACGCATTGGACGAGCGGCACACCGGTGACGATGGCGCGGTCGGTGTGATGCTCGCTCACGCCACTGAGGGTGGCCTTGACCTCCACGCTGTCTCCGGGCTTGAGGATCAGCGTCTGCCAGTCATCGGGATACTCGAACTCGCCGATCTGGCCGTCGCCGGCGACGAGCTGGTCGGTGAGGCTCAGCTCGCTCGCCTTGAACCAAGGGCCGTCTCCGGTGTCAGGGTCGGTGGGCGATGCGTTGGTGATGGTGAACACGATGCGAGTGTCGCTCCCGTTCATGTTCAGCGCCTCGTCAACGGTGTCGCGGTCGCCATCGGGCCAGCCGGATTGATCGTCCCATTTCTCGATGGTGAGTCGTGGCGTCATGTCGGGCGTGTGCGTAGTGACGGTGTTCGAGGGCCGTTCGACCCCGTTGATGGTCTCGGTGAACTGGTTGGCCACGGGACCGCCCACGGCGATGCGCTGGCATTGGATGAACGCGGTCCACGCCTGCTCATGCTCGGTGTCGGCCGACACGAGTCCAAGCATCAGCTCCGTGGCGCGCACGGTGACCACGCCGCGCTCGTCGGTGGCGAGCTCGAAGAGTTCTCCGCCGAAACGGCTGGCGTCGAAGTCGGAGCCGGCGATGCGTTCGCCCCGCTCGGCCAGGGTCTCGCCGTCCTTGATGAGGTCGCGGGCGGCGTAGACGGCCCATTGGCCGGTGAACTTGTCGTACCGGGTGTCGAGCGGGTCGCTGATGGACCAGTCGGAGACCCGCGGGTAGGCGCGGTCGGGCGGCAGCGTGGAGCTGTCGAGCCGGTAGAGGAACAGGCTGTTGAGATAGATGCTCTTGCCATCCACGCTCTGCCCGTCCACCTTGACCACGACATCCTTGGCCGGGTTGATCGGCTTCAAGGGGTTGGAAACCTGGTTGGTGTCCTTGCGCACGTCGTTGACCAGCTGGGTGGCCGTGTTCGTGACCACGTAATCGTCGGTGACCTTGATGACGGTCATCGGCAGCGTGACCTCATACGAGGTGCCCAGAAGCGACTGGTCGATGGCCGGGTCCTTCAACGGGTCGTGGTCCTTGTCGCCAAGCGCGGCGTAGATCTTGAGATCGGCTGGCTGGGGGTCGCCCTTGATGGTCTCTCCCGTCGCCGGAACCTCGGTGTCAACGGTTTTGGCGAACACGTATGCCACGCCGTCGATGGCCTGGATGTTGAACCGGTCGGTCACATCCCTGCCGTTGGCCTTGTCGGTCACGGTGATACGGTTCTCGTCGAGTTCGAGGTATTCGTCGTCCCAGTCATCGACCATGCCCAGCCGCCACACCTTGTAGGCATGGTTCGTCTGCTTGGCGTCGAGATTGATCCGATAGTAGATGCGGTCTCCGAGCAACGCGGTCTTGCCGTCGATCGAAATGGACGGGTCGGCCTGGGTGTCCTCCTTGCCCGGCTGGAAGTCGGGCGGATCGTTCCATACCTTGTTGCTTGGCGTGACCGAGTTGTTCAAGGTCAATGCCCACCGGTTGTCAACCACGGTGTCAGCCGGGGCATCCTCGGCCACGACGCCCTCGAACCTGATGATGATCCTGGGATTCGCGCCCGCCAGCCAGTTCGCCCGCACATAGTCGTCGGCGAACACGAGACGCACGGCATGGTTCGCGTCGTTCCACTCGCTGCGGTACTGGCTCTTGGGGATGAACTTGCCGGTGGTCAGGTCGGTGACCTCCAGGGTCTGCTTGTCCGGCTGGAAGTGCTCGTCATACGTGTCGGTGACCGCCACCTCGACGATAGTGTAGGCGAGACTGTCGGGCAGGTGCGGCTGGGTTTCCAGACGGTATTCGAGACGCTGGCCGGGGAAGACGATCTTGCCGTCCACGCTGTCCTGGGCGCCGCCTTGGGAGGATTCCCCGACCACATCCTTGACCACGGACGGCGCGTAACCGCAGACCTTCGGCTCGTTGGTTTCGACCGTGTGGGTGTTGATGGTCTGCGAGCCGGCGTTGGTCAACTCCGCGCCGTTCTTGCCGGCGGTGCAGAACGTGATCTCGTCGTCCGCTTCGATGCCGAAGTTATCGCGCACCTGGCCCGCCCCGGCCCCGTTGGCGTAGTTCGCGCGGCCGGGCACGAGCATCGTGATCTGCCTGGCCTTCTCCAAGCCCTTCAACCCGGTCAGGTAGGAGGCCTTGGCCGTGGCGGTGACCACGGTGCCATCGATCGTGATGTCCCACTGGTCGGTGATGTCACGGCCACGGTTGGCGATGTCGCTCACGCTGCTGGCACGATCGGTGCCCGCGTCCGCCTCGTACACACGGACCTTCGCCGCTTCATCGGCGTCGAACAGGTAATCGGCGGCTGTCCAATCATCGACCAAGGTGAGCGTCTGCGGAGCCTGGATCAGGTTCGCCGGCACGGTGCCGTTGACCACGGAGGCCACGCGGTCTCCGTCGAGGAACACCTTGCCGTCGCCGCCGGTCTGGTTGGTGCGGTCGGGATCGATCACGGCCTGCCACTTGCCATTAGTGTCGAGCATGATCCAGCTTTTGTCGGGATTGGGACGCCAGGTGTCGAACTCGCGTTCTCCCGCGTCGGCCTCGGGCAGCTGGTTCCACTTGCCCCACGCATGGTCGCTGATGTTCTGGTAATCGGATGGCAGGCTGACGGTCACATCGAAGCCGAACACATACTCGTGGTCGAACGGCATCATGCCCTTGTCGGCCGAACGGACCGCGCTGACCGTGTTCGATGCGCGGTCCCAACCGATCTCGAACTCGTTGGAGACATCGCGATTGTTGTCGGTGGCGTCCACGAGCGTGAAGCCGTCCACCGTGTAATCGACGCCGTTGGGTTCGATCACGTCCCTGAAACTCAGCTCGTAACCGCCCCGGCCGGTCCCATACGTGATGGTGGTGCGGTTGGTCATTCGGTCGGCGCTGACGCCTTCCTCGATGCTTTTGACCGGATCGGCCGGCGGCACGGCGCTGACCTTCCAGGTCTCCGCCGGATCCCGGTCCGTGGTGTCCACGGCCGCCTGCATGCTTCCCTGCCTGGGCACTTGGATGTCAATCCAATATGTGCCCTCGGCCCAGGAATCCATGCCGAAATCACCCGGCGAGGCCAGGTTGTCGATCACGGTGTCGCCGCTGTTGGCGAAGCTGATCGGCTTGCTCACGCTGCCCGTCGGCGTGTAGGGGCCGCCATCGTAGTGCACGATCGCGGTGCCATGCAGGGTCTCCTTGATCGACGAGCCGCCGTTGTTCGCGTGGATGGTGTCGCCGACCGGCATGGTCGAGCCGACCTGCATGTCGGTCTGCTGGCGGTGCGAGGTGGTGACGGTCAACGGATAATCGACGGGCGGCTGGTTCTTGGCCAGCACGACCACACGGAACGAGGCATCGGGATTGGCGTTGATGGAATCCTGCACCAGGCTATCCACCGAACGCACGCCAAGCCGATCGGTCCACGTGGTGCCGGTCGTGTACGACTGGCCTTGGTACTGGTAGGTGCCGCGCCCTTCGGCGGCCCATTGGGACTCCCAACGCTGACGCGCGTTCGAACTGACATAGGAACCGCTGAACACGCCGTTGCCGAGGCGCGCGTAGCCGATAGCGACCATCCGGCATTCCGCGTCACCCTCCCCGGTGTATGAGGCCTTGCACTCCGAGATCGCGTCGGCAAGGATGGCATTCATATCCACGAACTGATTCGACCCATCCTCCAAATCGGAAGACAGGGTGGTGCCCGAATCACGTATCGCCTGCTTCATGCCCTCCAGAGTGGCGGGCCAGGAATCCTTGTAGATCCAATGCACGTCGGCGGTCTGCGATGGAACCTGCCCGCCGGAACCGCCACCGCCCTCGCCGGAACCGCCGCCACCGCCCTCGGCGAACGCTGCTGGCGCCAGATATCCCAAGGCCAACGCCCCTGCGGTCAGGGCAGCCATCAGCATCGTGCGCCTGCTCTTCTTCCCACCTGACATACGTATCCGTCCTTTCAGTCGGAAGCGCCCCATGATGCGCTCCCTCCCGTTTCACACGGATACGGAAAATGCGGGCGACCATTCACGGCCGCCCGCATCCTTCCTTGTCCCTGGAAGAAGAACGCACCGGCGGGCCTTCCGCCGGGACGCCTTTCCCAGCTTCCCCCTGCCAGCCGTAGCCAGCGGCGGACAACTGCAATCGCATGAAACGGTTTAATGGGACTATCTGCCTTTCTTTTCTGATATGTGTGCCTTTTGATACGCTATTGGCTTAGTTACCGGCTGGAGGTTCGGGCTGAACCAGTAAATGAAGAGGGATGAATGGCGGGAATTGCATTTTTTGATATCGACGGAACGCTCACATACGGCATTAGCTCTGGTGCATTTATTGCGGACCGGTTGGGTACCGGCGACAGGATGCGAGATGCAGAGGATCGATACGCACGCGGTGAGATCGGAAATGACACGGTATGCGATATTGATGCTCGTGGATACACTGGCCATCGGGTAAGTGAAATTCACGGATGGTTGAACGATCTCCCGCTTGTGCAAGGAATCGCACAGTCCGTTGCGGAATGCGAGTCGAGGGGAATCAAGCCAGTCCTCGCATCCTGCGCTTGGACAGTCGTTTCCGAGAGCCTTGCGCAGAGATTTGGATTTGAAGCATGGTGCGGTCCAGAACTTGCTGTCAAGGATGGCGTGTTTATTGGTAAAACAGCGGCATATGCCGATGAACAAACCAAAGTAACATTCATGAGGCAGCAATGTGAATGCTTGGGAGTTGAAGCTTCGAATTGCATCGCTATTGGTGACAGTCGTTCTGACCTACCGCTGTTCAAAGCCGTCGGTGTCTCGCTTGCCTTCAACGCGGACAAGCAGACACGTGCTGCTGCGACTTTTGCTTTCGAAGGAGCGGATCTATCCACTGCGCTAGCCCGTCTCTTTGAACATTTGCCAGTTGAAAGCTGACTTCAGACTGACAGGCTGCACACTGAGGACAAGATTGGGAACGAGCCTCCCAAAAAGCTTTTCGAGGTCGTATCATTCGTGAGCTTCATGCGTGAACACCTGCGCGGTGGTGCGGTTCACGCCGACTACACGTTGCGTCATGTGGCACATTGCGAAAGCCTGCCCACATTCATCGAGGATGGATGGTGGTGCTGGCTCTTATCAAGAGCAAAGCCGAAAACATAATAAGGAATAGACTGCATCTGTATGTCAGATTGTTTGCTTGTATGAATGCGGGACTTGCAGCCGCACATATCACAGTGGGTGGCTTACGCACTGGCTCCATGCGGATGATGTGTGGAACACTGCCTCAATCCGCGAGAGCCACACGCATGACCAGTTCACCGTCGTGTTCGCTAATGATGGTGAAGCCAAGCGACCCGTAGAGATGGAGGGCGTTGGCGTTGGTGCGCTGGACCGAGAGGCTGGCTGCGGCGTGACCATCGGTTCGCAGTCGGTCCAGTAACGCCGTCATCAGGCGGTGCCCTATGCCTCGGTTCCGCCAGTCGGGAAGCAAGGATATGGAGACTTCCGGCGTTGCCGTGTCGATGGTACCGTAGCCTGCGGAGTTGTTCGGGAAGATTCTGGCCCATGCGGCACCCACGATTTGCGGACCGTTCGGTAGTCCGGCGCGAGCAACCATGCAGGCATCGTCGGGCCGTCCGAATCCCTCGATATATCGCCGCAATTCCGGCAGCTCGACAACGCTCCTGTCCGGTGCTGGGGTTCCCGGCGATACATGAATCGCCTGATACAGGAACTCGACGAGCAACGGATATTCCTCCGGTCGCATCGCCGTGATTGCGATGGCCGAAGGAACATGAGCCATGTTCGCCTCCATGTGAAGTTTTTTGCCATGTGCTCGCGGCATAATCGGTCGTGTCATACTGGTGTCCTCTTGCTCGGTCATTGCCATCGATACAGCTTCATACGAAAAGGAATGCGTCTTGCCGATATCCAAATCTTACGAAGGAACGTAAACTCATAGATAGCGTCATGACGCGCATCGCCATCGAATCGATGTGACGGCATTCAGAAACCATTCGTCATGGCTGACTGCGACCAATGCGCCCGCATAGGAGGATAGCGTATTAGCAAGTGCCTGTTTGGAGTGCAGGTCGAGGTGGTTGGTCGGCTCATCCATGATGATGAGCTGTGGCTGTTCAATCATGCCGAGGCACAACAGAAGTTTGCGTAGTTCGCCTGGCGAGGGATTGCCGCCGGCGAGCAGTCTGTCGGGGTCGGCGTTAAGTTGGGCGTAGGCGCTGAGCACAATGGCGCGTTGCTCGTCCGTCAAAGCATGCAAGCGGTTCATTGCGTTGGCGGTATCCATGTCGCTGGAATTTTGGGGAATATAGAGATATGGCATTCTCTCCGAATGCCGCTGCGCTTCATCACGCTCCAGCGCTTCGATCAATCGTCGTATCAATGCGGTTTTACCGCTGCCATTTGGACCGCTGATGCCGATGCGGTCGCGCGGGCCGATGCTCAGCATATCGGGTTGGTCCGCGATGGCGTGGTCGTTGGGGATGCGCGTCAATTCCCTGCGTGAGCTCGGCATGACGTTCATCCAGATGGTGCCGTCGTAGCGTTTGGCCGCTTCGCTGAGGTGAGCAAGTCTGTCGGTGGCGCGGGCGATACGCCCGTCGAATTGCGCGCTTGTCTGTGCGACAGTGGTGCCGATAGCCGGTTTCAGATTTTTCAGGGCTTTGCGAGCGTCGATGTCCTTGATATCGATGCGCATTCCCTGATTCTTCCGCATATCCAGTTCGCGCGCACGCTGCGCCCGCTCCCGCTTGATGCGCTGCATGCGTTGCAGCTCCTTTCGAGTGGACTGTATGGCGGCCGTATCGGCACGTTGATTGTCGCGCATCTGCTGCGCGGCCTGGGTATATCCACCCTGATAGGTGTTCGCCGCCGTGATGTTACGCCCACGCGCATGTCGGCGCTCCAGCATCACGCAGCGCGAACACGTCGCGTCGATCAGTTCGACATCATGGGAGATCACGATGCCTATGCCATCGAACCGACGCATCGCCTGCGTGATGGCTTGGCGCGTCCTGCCGTCCACATGATTGGTTGGCTCGTCCAACACCAGCACGTCGGGATCGCCGGCCAGCGCACAAGCGATTTGCAGCCGCTTGGCTTCGCCTCCAGAGAGAGTCTCGTATCGGTATGCCCAATCGTCGCCGATGTTCAGCGCGTCGCGGATGGCGATGGTCTCGCCCGTCCAATCCGCCGCGAAATCATCCAGATTCGTAGGCGTTTCATCAGTACGTTGCGGACAGTAGGCGACTGCCATCTTGCACGGGTTCGGCGAGACTGTCCCCGAATCGGGGGAAAGCATGCCGCAGGCGAGTTTGGCCAGTGTGGTCTTGCCAATGCCATTGTCTCCCAGCACTGCGGCCCAGCCGGCCGCGAATGTCGCGGACAGATGTTCGAACAATGGTTCCGGCGCGCCCGGATAGCAGTAGGAAATATCGGTTAGTGTCAATATCTGACTCATGGAAGCCTCTTTCGATAAGGCGCATTAATCAAACTGTGACTATCGAAAAGTGGCGGACTGTGCCATTTATTGCCAAGCTGCATTCAGAAAGCAGTCCTCGTGACGGCACCG
Source organism: Bifidobacterium sp. M3-N-101 (assembly GCF_023656805.1). Lineage (NCBI taxonomy): Bacteria > Bacillati > Actinomycetota > Actinomycetes > Bifidobacteriales > Bifidobacteriaceae > Bifidobacterium > Bifidobacterium sp. M3-N-101. Next base: position 155,318 of record NZ_JAMOKQ010000003.1, on the reverse strand, counting down.
AAAGTCGCTATGCTAACGAGAACTTCATCGAATCAGGCATTGCGATTGGTACAATGGCAGATACGCGCGATAATGCGCAGAACACGCGGAATCTCTCCTCATGCAATCCGCCACTGCTCAAATCACCAATGCTCTAAGGCCTTCCTGCTTCGGAACCACCTTGGCATGTCAGGTGTTCCATCAAATTTAGTTGGATTTTACCATAGCAACTATCAATTCCTCAATCCTCGCATCTCGGCATGTACGGTGTCCCTTATTCAGTCGTTGCTGGCGAGTCGGTCGAGTTCGTGTTCGATGGCGTGGCGCAGGATCTGTTGCATGGCGTGCCGTGTTCGGCGGCGGCGATTTTGAGGCGGTTCTTCAGCCGGACGGGCAGGCGCAGGGAGAGCATGACCAGCGGTTCGCCGGCGTTGTTCTTCCCGGTGGGTTGTTTGTCTTCGGCCTGTTGGTCGAGGACTGTGTCGAAGGGCACGGGTCGGGGCAGTGGCTGGTAGTTGCCTTTCATGCCAGTTCCTCCTTGGCGATGCGCGTCAGTTCGTCGGCCAGTTCCCGGTATTCGTACAGTTGTTTGGGGTTCATGCCGAGCGAGGTCTTGATCGGTTGTCGTTTGGCGATGAAGGTGTCGAAGCGCGTGGTGTCGGTTTGCTCCAACGTGGCTAGGGTCTGGGCCCAGGCGTTGGTGTTCGCCTCGACGCGCACCGGCAGCAGGGCCGCCCTGGTGGCATGTCGGGCGCGGTCGAGCGTGTCCCATGCCTGCTGGAGGTCCATCGGCGAGTCCGAGGTGGGTAGGATGACGAAATCGGCCACGGCCAGCGTCTTGTCGAGCAGCGGGCCTTGCGGAGGGGCGTCGATGATCGACCATTCCTTTGTGGCCGGGGCGCCGCCCAGGTGGGCGAGGGTGGCCATGTTGGCCGGCAGCACGTCGAATGGTAGCGGGTCTCCCGCCTGTTCGGCGGCGGCCGCCCATAGGCTGGCGCTGGACTGCGGGTCCGCGTCGTAGACTGCCACCTCGATGCCGCGCCGGGCCAGCACGGCGGCCAGATAGATGCAGCTGGTGGTTTTGGCCACCCCGCCCTTTGCGTTCGCCAACGCTACTCGCATGATGCTTCCTCCTTGGATTCGGGACCATTCGCCGGATCGTCGGCATGGTTGATTGTTTGATTGCTTGGTTGTCGGATTGTTTGATTGTCTGCTTGCATGATGGTTTGACGGTCATGTGGCCCGTCTCCGGGCTGAGCGCGGCCTGCGGCGCGCCATCGGCGTTGCCCGCGTTCCATGCTGGCCTTGTCCCGGGCCGTGTCGAAGACCTCGGGATGGGCTTGGATCCAGTCGGCGAACAGGCCCCAGCGGCGGGCCCAGGGCACCGTGCGGTCGCGGCAGGGCACGCCGTCGGCCTCCGCCAGGCGGGCGATCTGACGGCGGTCGGTGCACGAGCGGCCGCCGTACAAGCCCCATTCCAAGCCGGCGGCACCGGCGTAGGCTAGGCATTCGGCCCTCACCGGGCAGTCATGCTCGCATACCGATGCGCCCGCCTGCCGGAACACGCGGGCCAAGGGATGCGTGTCCTCGAACTCCAGACCCCACATCAGGTCGGCCCACGGCTGCGGGAAATCCACGCAGCATCCCATGCTCTTCCACGCCTCCGGCGAACGGGGCATGGCTTCCGTCATGCCGGTCATGACTTGGCCTCCTCGTGGGATTCCTCGGCGTGCTCGGCCTGGTCCAGACCGATGGCGTGGGTGGCTTGGTTGCGCCGGTCATAGGCGCACACCGGGCACTCGGCCTGTCCGGCTTCGCCGTCGAGGTGCGCTTGGCATAACGCGACCGACAGGATGCCGCCGCCGTAGACCGGCACCCGCCAGGCCAGCCCCGAGCTGACCGCCACCGGCCGGTCGGGATCATGGACCGGCGTGAGCTCGGCAGCGGTGGTATGACTGCCGGAACGCTGTGGCCCTCGTGCCTGCTTGGCGCGCATGTCGAGGCTGACCTGTGCGAAGTAGCGTTCGACCATCGTGCCGTCCACCAGCCATGAGATCCAGCGCGGGTTGCCATACGCCCAGTCAAGGATCGTCTCGACCTCCGCCAGAGAGCGTTCCGTCAGCAGTTCGTGGACCTTGCGCCGGTCGCGCATCGACGCTGGCTTGGCGGACTTCGGGTCGATGGCTGCCACACGGTCATGGATCAGCGTTAGCATGCGAACCTCCTGCAGGGCCCGGGAACGTACCCGCTCGTCCGCATCCTCCGCCCCTGGCGTCCACAGCGGATCGCGTACGCCCTTGGGAGGCAGCGCCAGACGCCAATCCGGTGCATCACGCTCGCTTCGCTCCTCCTCGGGTTGTTCCCCGGCGAGGGGAATGTCCCCGTAGGGGACAAGGGGAGCATTGGTTATCACTTGTCTATTGGGTGACACCATGTCACCTCTCTTCGGACAGGATGTCACCTCACCGGCTGGATCGCCTTGGGGTGACATTGTGTCAGGTGACACTGCGTCAGGTGACGCCATGTCACCCCGCGCGCACTCCTTGCTCCGCGATGGTTCGGCTGTACTGGGTTTCGCTGGAACGTCCTTGCCTGCGTCGGTCTCGCCGGGATCGGTGATATCCTCCGGCTCGGTCTGCGCGCCCTTCATCACCACATCCCACACCTTGGAACGATGCCCCCTGGGGATGGGCTCGTGGCTGCGGGGATTGCGCGCGGCCAGCTCCTGGTCACCCTCGCGCAAGTAGCCCAGCTCCTGCAAACGTTTCAACGCGCGCAGCACGGAACGGCGCGTGCAATGGCAATGTGCCGCGATGGTGTTGACCGACGGCCACGCGCCGCACCCGTCGTCGTAATACGCCCTTCGCGCCAGATACACCAACACGAACTTCTCCGACAGGCTCAGCCGCTCGTCCTGCAACTGCCACGCCCACTGCTCCGCCGGCCCGCTCATCGCGCATCCTCCTCGCGACCCCTGGCATCATGGAGCCGTTCGCCGATGCGGTCGCCCAACGCGGCCGCGCGGCACAACGCCCACACCGCCAGCAGACACACGACGATTGCGACGACGGCCACCGCCGCCACAGCCCGGCCCATCTCAGGCGCTCCGGCGGCGACGGCGCGACGAGCGCGCGGGATGCAGCAGCACCGCCAGCAGGTGCGCGCGGGCGATCCGCACACGCAGCGACGGGATGGTTTTCATGGCTCCCGCCGCACGCGGGGCGGAAGCGATGGTAGGATTGGTCATTGCGATAACTCTCTTTCAATGGAGGGCGAATCCCGGGACTCTTGTCACTTGAATCGCTCGGAATCCCGCCCAAGGTTGTCGATCAGCCCCGCACCAAGTGCCAACACGGTGCGGAGCGCTTTCGTTTCCCATGTTTTTCCCGGCCCAGTTCGACCAGACCGAACCGGGGAGGCGGTCGTATTGCACAACCAAGCGTGCCGCCCATAGCATGGTGCGCACAAACCCCCAAGGGCACGCAAACGAAAGGAACGGACATGACCGGCAACACCACGGCAAGAACACAGGCCATCGAGCTGGCAGAACGCCTGCGTGAGGTCGCCGCATGGAACGTGCGACTGCACCTGGCCAAGGAAGGACTCGAACAGCAGACCCTGTGCGAGGCGGCCGGCGTGACCAAGGCCACCATATCGGCCAGAATGAACCTCGACGCCGCATGGGACCTCAACGCCATCGCGGCCGCGGCCGTCACCCTCGGCATGCCTCCGGCCGAACTGCTCGACGACACGCTGTACGACATCGTCAACAACGACGACACGAACACAAACGAAGGCAAAGGTGCATCGTTGGTGGCAGCGCTGACCTCGACGCTCCTGGCACGCCACATCGCCGGCAGGTGCAACCCGTTGAAAACAAAAGGCTCCTGCCGAATCACAATGATAGCGACAGGAGCAAACCGGTACCCCCAGAGAGAGTCGAACTCTCGTTGTCAGATTGAAAGTCTGGTGTCCTAACCGTTAGACGATGGGGGCGAACAACTTGAGCTACTTTAATGAAGGAATCGGTTTTATGCAAATCCGCGACACGCCCGTGTGTCGGACGTGCCGCGGATGCCCGCTTATCGGGAGACCGGTACTGCCTGATACGTGAAATCGTGAATCACTCGGCCGGCTGCCAGTCCCTTCTTCTCGAAGTTGGTGAGCACACGGCCCTCGAACCGTTCGGATTCCTTGAAGTCAGCGTGCGGCATATCGGCGGCCATGTCTGCGTTGCCCTTGCCCACGTGCTCCACAGGAAGACTGACGGTGACGCCTCCCAAGTTAGTCCAGCCATCAAGATGATCCATCACCTCGTGCACATGCAAGGCGTAATCCTCGATATCGGTGGCGATGCGCCACAGCCCGTTTTCGACCAGTGCGCGGTGGATGTCGTCCGACATGCCAACCTGAACGATACGGCGTTTATGGTGCTTCTTCTTGGGCCACGGATCGGGGAAGAACGTCCATACCTCAGCCACAGTGCCGGGCTCGGTGACCTTAAACAGTTCAGGCGCGTTGACCTGTGCCACTCGGATGTTGGGCAGCCCTTGCTTGCCCGCCAGCAGCAACGTGTGGGCCACGCCGGGGTCGTAAACTTCGAGCGCCAGGAAGTTCGTTTCGGGGTGGGCCGCCGCTGCGGCGACCACATTCTCGCCTTGGCCGGTGCCGATTTCCACAATGAGCGGGTTGTCGTTGCCCCAATGCTGTGCGACGAAATTGCGGTTGAGCGTCACGCCTTCGCGTACGTCCAGCAGATTGCCAGTGGTGATATCGAGCAGATACGTGTCGGCATAGTTGTCCCATGCGCGCTGCAGGCGGTCGTCAAGCCTTCCGGAGCGTCGCACGAAGGAGAGCACTTTGTGCAATGGGTGTGGATGCGTGGCGCTCGCATTATCGGTGGTGGCGTTGGCCACGCCGGCAGTCGTGGGGGTAGTTGTCGGGTCTGTCATATGTTCCTCGGAATGGTTGGAGCTGCCTGGAGTAACGTTGCGCGTCTCGCTCATGGTGTTGCTATTCATTTGGGTCGCTGATATGTTGCATCACTCACCATAGCAAGCCAGTTACCTAGAGGATATCTGCAATCGGCGGTGCCGGTCAGTGCGGGTCGCGAAATTACAGGTATTCACAACGAATATGCCAAGTGCCGGAAATGCTGCAATATCGCGAAACACGCCGTGGTTTGCGAGGTTGCTAATTTCATATAAGATATACATCTGTTGTCTGTCGCATGGCAGAAACAACATGGCCCCGTAGCTCAGTTGGTTAGAGCGCCGCCCTGTCACGGCGGAGGTCACCGGTTCAAGTCCGGCCGGGGTCGCTGGAATGGTTATGAAGCCCGGTTTTGTCCGGGCTTTCGACTGTTCACTGGCTCTGTAGCTCAGTTGGTAGAGCGAGCGACTGAAAATCGCTAGGTCAGCGGATCGATGCCGCTCGGAGCCACCACAGAAAAGCCTCGCATAATGCGGGGCTTTTCGTTGTTGCGAGGGGTGTCAGGCCTGCCACCATTGGCGCAACGGATACCACTTGCCGTCCGGGTGGCCCACACGGTCTGGCTTGGCGGCCAGGAACTGGTGGATTTGAATGCCGTCGAGCTCGAAGTTCAGGGCGCAGGCGGCCATATACATGCCCCACACCTTGGCACGCTCGAATCCGACCTGCTTGACCGCGTCATCCCAGTGCTCGGAGAGATTCTGGTTCCAGTGATGCAGGGTGAGCGCGTAATGCTGACGCAGGTTCTCCTGGTGCACCACGTTGAAACCGGCGTCATGAATGCATGATTCGATGAAGCCGGGCGCGCCGAGGTCGCCATCCGGGAAGATGTAGCGATCGAGGAATTCGTCGGTGCCGGGCTTGCCGTGTGGCTTGTCATGGCTGATGGTGATCTGGTGGTTCACCAAGCGGCCCATCGGCTTCAGCAGGCGGAACATCTCCTCGAAGTAGCTTTGGTAGTTCTTGACGCCCACGTGTTCCATCATGCCGATTGAGCAGATGCCATCGAAGTCATGCTCAGGCACCTCGCGATAATCCTGCACGCGTACCTCGGCCAGATCCTGCAATCCCTCACGGGCGATCCACTCGTTGGCGTATGCGGCCTGTTCCTTGGACAGCGTGACGCCCAGCGCCTTGATGCCGCGGCGGGCTGCGGTGATGACCATCGAACCCCATCCGCAGCCGATATCGAGCAGTCGTTCGCCTGGCTTCAGATCCAGCTTGTCGAGAATCAGGCGCAGCTTGTTGGCCTGTGCGTCTTCAAGGCTCATATGCTCGTTGTCGAACACCGCACAGGTGTAGGTCATGGACGGACCTAGGAAGTCGGCATAGAACTCGTTAGACATGTCGTAATGGAAGCTGACGGTTTCCGAATCGGCCTTTTCGGTATGTGGCATCAGGCCGCGCTTAATGCGGGCGAACTTGCTCGGTCCCTCGGTGGAAGGCACCGGCGGCTTCTTGAAGCCATGGCTGAGTATTCCTGCGGATACGCGGGCGATGGAAGCAGGAGTGGGCGGCTTGACGTACTTGGACAGGGAAATCAGCTTGCGCATGGCAGGGTACGGATCGGCATAGTCGATGCCTTCCACGTCAAAATCGCCCAGAATATACGCGCGCACAATACCGATTTCGTTCGGATGAGCGAGCAGCTGATACATGCAATTCGGGGTGGCGACGTTGACTTTCAGATCGGCGTCTGCCGGTCCGAAATGAGAGCCATCGAAAGCGTCGATGCGAACAGGAGTGGCGGGATCGAGAAATAGGGATGCCATCTCGCCGACCGTCATAGCCTTGCCGTTTGCCATTATCTACCTCATTCCACTACCTGTGATCACCCCAACTGCGACGTATCTTAGTCCTCTTCTAGAAGTAGAAAACGGTGAGCGAGTCATCTGATGACCCCGTTCGCGTTCGGCTGATGGAATTGGTCAGGTGCGCCCCGTGTGCCGGACTCCCTCGTTTCTTATCGCTGCGACTTATTGAGACAGAATCTCAATAAGCGCGGAATCGCCGTTTTTGACATTATTTTCAGCGTTGTTTTTTCAGCGTGTTTTCAGGTTAACGTTAACATTCGGAGTACACTGGAGAACCGTTGAACCGCTCAATGACAGAGTGACTCATCGGTTAATGAACGAGCTCAAAAGGAGAGCACTTATGGTCTATCGCATGATTTTCAACCAGACTGCATACTTCGGTCGCGGCGCCATCAAGGAGATTCCGGCTGTTGCCAAGCAGCATGGCTTCACGAAGGCGTTCATCGTCACCGACCCGGTGCTTCTGGAGACCGGCACGGCGGAGAAGGTCACCAAGGTTTTGGACGAGGCCGGCCTGCCCTATGAGGTGTTCTCCAACGTCAAGCCGAACCCGCCGGTCGAGTGCATCAAGGATGGCGTGGCCAAGTTCGCCGAATCCGGCGCCGACTTCCTGATTGGTCTGGGCGGCGGTTCCCCGCAGGATACCTGCAAGGGCATCGGCATCATCACCGCCAACCCGGAGTTCGCCGACGTGCTCTCCCTCGAGGGCGTGGCCGACACCAAGAACCCGTCCGTCCCGATCTTCGGCGTGCCCACCACCGCTGGCACCGCCTCCGAGACCACCATCAACTATGTGGTCACCGATACCGCCAACAAGCGTAAGTTCGTGGCCGTCGACCCGCATGACATCCCGATTGTCGCTTTTGTGGACCCGGATCTGACCGACTCCATGCCGCGCGGCCTGAAGGTGGCCACCGGTCTGGATGCCCTGACCCACGCCATCGAGGGTTACATCACCCCGGGTGCTTGGAGCCTGTCTGACTGCCTGTCCATGCAGACCATCCGCATGATTGCCAAGAACCTGGCCAAGTCCGCCGATGGCGATATCCCGGCCGGCGAGCAGATGGCCTACGCCTCCTACATCACCGGTATGGCTTACTCCAACGTCGGCCTCGGTCTGGTGCACGGCATGGCCCACCCGCTGGGCGGTCGTCTGGGCGTGGCCCACGGTGTGGCCAACGGTATTCTGCTGGCTCCGGTCATGGAATACAACAAGGACTTCACTGGTGAGAAGTACCGCGACATCGCCGATGCCTTCGGCGTTGAGGATGCCTACACCGGCGATCTGGAGAAGGTGCGTGAGGAGGCCGTGCAGGCCGTACACAAGCTCACCGTGGATCTGAAGAACCCGACCACGATCTCCGAGGTCGGTGCCACCGAGGCCGATCTGGCTCCGCTGGCCCACGATGCCTTCAACGACGTGTGCACGCCGGGCAACCCGCGTCAGGCCACCGAAGAGGACATCCTGAAGATCTACACCTCGCTGATGTAATCTGCTCAATAGCGTTGCCCCCGCTGGCGGGGCTGTCCGTCGGAGACGGACTGGGGGTGGTTGCGGTATTCCCGTAGCCACCCCCAGTCAGCTTTGCTGACAGCCCCGCCAGCGAGGGCAGCGCTATATGCCCACTTATTTCTCGTGGCGCTCGTCATAGACCTCGTCAGTAGGCGTCTCGGCGTAGAGCTGCTTGCCTTCGGTCTCGGCCAGTTCCATCTGCTCGTTGATCCACGCTGCCTCAGCCGGATTGATGTCTGCAGTGTCCAGCACTTTCTGCCATACCGGATAGAACAGATGCATTGCTGGATACATGGCGGTGAAGAGAATTTCCGGCTTATGCTTGCGCCAATGCTGTGGATGCGCATCGAACGTGTTCTTGAATCGACGCATATAGTTCAGGAACGAACTGAGCGACGTATCCATGCGTCGAGCGCTCATCGCGGCAATCATGCGCGGCGAATATACGGTTTTCAAATCCTTGCCCAGCAGATGCAGCGAAATATCGATATCCTCATGCATCACGTCGGCTTTGTCCCGACACACCTCGTTGGCGATCTGATGCCAAGCGGAAGCGCGCAAAGCCATATTCGAGCCGAACAGCAGCGGCTGGCCGCCGTCGGCTTTGTACATGCGTTTGCGCAGGGAATTGTCGCTCCTCAGGCCGAAGTGGCGTGAGGGCATATCGTAATACATCACCGGTCCGGTGGCGCCCATGGCCCCGTGATCCTCGGTGAAAATCCCGGAAACCACCTCAACCCAATCGGGGCGAATCATGCAATCGGCGTCAAAGCGTCCCAGCACATCGCCAGTGGCGGCGTTCAGGCCGAAATTGCGGGTGGGAATCAGCCCTTGCTCGTCGTTCTGGTGCAGCAGTTTGACCGGCGCCTCGGGATGTTCGGCAATGAACCGCTCCACGATTGCGCAGGTGTCATCCGTTGATCGGTTATCCACCACCAGTACCTCATACGGCATAACAGTCTGGCGTGTGGCGTTCAACAGACAATCGAGGATGCGTTCGGACTCGTTCCACGCGGGGATGATAATCGAAACGTTGAGCATATTCCCAACAATAGGAAAGCGGGTGTACTCCGCAGGGATGACTCGAGCTTCAAACCCACTCGCTACAATGGAGAGCCATGAGCGAAAGCGCGCGAAACACAGATAATGTAGGCACTGCCGAAACCGCAGCTAGTCCTGAAGACGAGAACCGTATCGATTTTGGTACCTTGTTCCCCTCTAGGGGCGATCCGCGCCGGCCTCCGGAATGGTTCGGTCGCGCGTTGCTCTATGTGGCCATCGCCATCATCGTGTTCATGTTCTGCTGGCGCTCATGGGACGACATCTCCTATCTGGTGCTGGACATCATCATCTCGCTGTTCGTGGCGCTCGCCATCGAACCGTTGGTTGTGGCGCTGGTGGCCCATGGCTGGAAACGCGGCGTGGCCTCGATGGTCAGCCTGGTGGGTGTGGCCGTGATGGTGAGCGTTCTGTTCACCTTGTTCGGCAACATGTTCGTGCAGCAGATGATCGCCATGTTCAAAGGTCTGCCGGGCACGTACGAGCAGATACGTGAGTTCGTCGATCAGTACGCCACGTTTAAGATGCCGGAAATCAACAATCTTGGCACTGAGATTGTCAACAACATTCAGACTTCATGGGTTACCGACTTTGCCGGTACCGCCATGAGCACTGTGGGTGGCCTGTTCTCCTTCTTGCTGAATCTCATGACCGTGGTGATGACCACGTACTACATTTCCGCCGCCGGCCCCAAGCTGCGCCGTTCCTTCTGCCAATGGCTGGCTCCCAGCACGCAGCGCCGATTCTTGCTGGTGTGGACTGTGGCCCAAGGCCAGATTTCATCCTTCCTGTTTTCCCGCTCCATCCTGGCGCTTATCAATGCCACGTGCACCGCAATTTTCCTGGAAATTCTGCATGTGCCCTATTGGCTGCCTCTGGCGCTCTTCTGCGGTGTGGTCTCCCAGTTCATCCCCACAGTCGGCACCTATATCGGCGGTGCGCTGCCGGTGCTGTTCGCTTGGGGCAATCGCGGTTGGACATATGCCGTGGCTGTGCTGGTGTTCATCATCGTCTACCAGCAGATTGAGAACCTGATTCTTTCTCCGAGAATTTCCCAGCGCACCATGGATATCAATGCCGCGGTCGCCTTCCTCGCAGTGCTGGCCTTCGGTTCGCTGTTTGGTGCGTTCGGTGCTTTCCTGGCCTTGCCGGTCACCGCCTCCCTGCAGGCCATCTTCCGCGCCTACACCAAGCGGTATGACCTGATTGATTCGCCATTGATGAATGATCCCGAACCGGAGAAGAAGTCCAAGATCGTCGAGGCATCTGAGGCCTTCGGCGAGCATGTGCTGCAGCCACTGGGCGAGCATATACCGCGTGCTGCCAAGGGGTCGACGAGTCGGGTGCCGATGGGCGAGGAGCTGCGTTTGCTGCAGGAGCAGATCTACGCGATTCCGGAGCACGGGGGAAGTGAAGACGATGGCGAAGATTCCGCCACGGTGGCTATCCCGAAGCGTGTGCTTTCGGCCAATGCCCGCAAGGGATTGCGCGGTACCGCTGCGGAAGATGATGACGATGAGCCGGATACCTCCGCCATTCCTCAGCGTCACACTTCCACTGATGATGAGGCAGCCGCGTCCGATGCTGTACAACCTGAATCATCGTCAGACAATACGTCCGTATCGGACAACCCGAGAGCGGGGTGGCGCTGATGACATTGCTTACTGTGCTCGACATCCTATTGGTGATCGTCGGTGGAGCGGGCATGGTGTATCAGGGATTGTGCATTGTGATGTCCCTGTTTGCCAAGCCCGTGCGTTTCCCCGACGCGCCCATGACCAACCGTTATGCCGTGCTGATCTCCGCGCGCAACGAGGAGAACGTCATCGGCAATCTCATCGACTCGATTCAGGCGCAGACCTATCCCACCGGCCTCATTGATATCTGGTTGGTGGCGGATAACTGCACCGACAATACCGCTGAAGTGGTGCGTGCCCGTGGATGCCATGTGATTGAGCGGCATAACCTTGAGCTGGTTGGCAAGGGATATGCGTTGACCTATCTGCTGAACCATATGCTCGATACCGGCGCGGCCGATGACTATGAGGCCTACTTTGTGTTCGATGCCGACAACAAGCTCGACAAGCATTACTTCGAGGAAATGAACAAGGCGTTCTGCTCGGGCTTCAGGATTCTGACCAGCTACCGCAACTCGGTGAATTTGGCTGATAACTGGGTTTCCTCTGGCTCGGCGTTGTGGTTCATCCGTGAATCGCGATTCCTGTCCAACTCGCGCATGATTCTGGGATCCTCTTGCCACGTGGGCGGTACCGGATTCATGTTCTCCCGTGACGTGATGAAGCGCAATCGTGGATGGAAGTTCCATCTGCTTACTGAGGATCTCGAATTCACCATGGATTCGATTCTGCATGGCGACCGTATCGGCTACTGCGGCAACGCAATTCTGTACGACGAGCAGCCTGTCACCTTTGCGCAGAGCTGGCGTCAACGACTGCGTTGGAGTAAGGGATTCCTGCAGGTGTTCCGCTATTACGGTCCGGCCCTGCTCAAGCGAGCGGTGCGAGAACGCGATTTCTCCTGCATTGATTTCACTTTGATGTTGTGCCCGTTCACCGTGCTGGGTGTGATTCGCGTCATTATGGGTGTGCTGTTTGCCGCCTTTGGCTTTGTGAGCTGGCCGAGCCAGCTGCAATCGTTGCTTGGCTGGTCGAACGGTATCGTCACGTCGGTGCTTGGTCTGATGGCGCTGGCCGCCTTGACCATCATCGTTGAGCGCGATCAGATTGGTGCCTCCAACAAGGAGTTGCTCGCCTACGTGTTGAGCTTCCCTATTTACATGTTGAGCTATGTGCCGATTTCATTCCAGGCCATCTTCGCCAAGGTTCAGTGGAAGCCCATCGCGCATAAAGGCTGATGAGTTCCAGCGGAGCAAATCAACCAATTGCCCAAGGTTTTGTTTTGTTGAGGGCTTGTTAGTGGGACAAGACGTCGACTAACTGGAGATTTTGCTTCGCTAGTTGGGTCTCAGCGGGGCAAAACATCGAGTTATTCGGCAATATGCTTCGCTGGGAGGCCGTCAGCGGGGTGATTCGACTAGTAACCCGTGGTTTTGCTTCGTTGAGGGCTCGTCAGTGGGGCAAGACATCGATTGACTGGAGATTTTGCTTCGCTGGGAGGCTGTCAGCGGGGCAAAATCTTGGGTGGCTCGCAGAATTACCTCACTGAAAGTTTGTCAGCGGAGCAAAAGCTTGATTGACTTGTGGTTTTGTTTCATTGAAGGTTCGTCAATAGGGCAAAATATCGATTTACTGGGGGCTTTGCTCTGCTGAAGGACTATAGTGGGTGTATGAACTTAGACAATATCCAGGGGAATGCCGAATTTCAATCTGCGATGAGGCCTGGAGACGCACCTGCTCAGCCGCCGATGATGCCGCAACAGCCACAACCGCAGGCATGGCCGCCGAATCCGACTGCCGCGGTGTCGATTCGTGGCCTATTTAAACGTTTCGACCAGAAGATCGCAGTCAACGGGCTTGCGCTCGACATCCCAATTGGTTCGTTCTATGGGCTTGTAGGCCCGAACGGTGCCGGAAAAACCACCACGCTTAACATGGTGACCGGTCTGTTGGTGCCGGACGCTGGCACCGCCATGATTCTGGGCCACGACGTGTGGAGCGATGTCAACACCGCCAAACGCATGATCGGTGTAATGCCGCAACCCGATCAGATATTCGATCGTCTCACCGGCCTGCAGCTGCTCATCTACTCCGGCATGCTACGCGGCATGAGCCGTGAGGAGACCACTCGCCGCGCGAAAGACCTCCTGAATGCTTTCGATTTGGCCCAGGCCGCCAACACCATGGTCACCGATTATTCGGCCGGCATGACCAAGAAAATCTGCTTGGCCTCCGCGATGATTCACAGCCCACGCATTCTGGTGTTGGATGAGCCGTTCGAGTCCGTGGACCCGGTATCTAGCGCCAACCTCAAAGACATCCTGGTCGAATATGCGCAAACCGGCGGCACGGTTATCATTTCCTCGCATGTGATGACACTGGTCGAGAAGATGTGCACGCATGTGGCTGTGATTAACAACGGCATGGTGTGCGCGGCCGGCACGGTGGACGAGGTTGCCTCCGGCGAAGAGCTTGAAGACCGCTTCCTGCAGTTGGTTGGTGGACGCCATGAAGCGGCACATCTCGCATGGCTCGATGGTGGTCTATCGCATGATGGTCAGCCGGCAGTACAGCCCAATCAGCCGGCAGCGCAGCCTGTTGCGTCCACGCAATCAGCATCGCAACTCGTCCAATCAACCCCGCTTCAGTCCTTCACTCAGGAGACAGTTCAGCCTCATCCTGATATTGTCGGCGGCTCGAGTAGCGCAAGCAATGCGGACAATGCAGACAACGAGGCCCGGTAATGAGTATCGCAATCACTCTGGTCCGACTGCGTTGGGCGCTCACCCTCGCGGCGCTGCGCAAATCGGTATGGCAGACGGTTGCCTACGTTCTTTCCGCAATATTCGCCGCTGGCACCATTATCGGGACCGGTATACTCGCATGGTTCGTCGGTATGCTCCCGCCTTCCACCATGGACTCGGACGGCTATCCGTTCAACATTCTCGGGCCGGGCGGCATCGTCAACATGGTCGCCGTGCTGGTCGGTGCGACAATCACCGTATTCATCGGTTTGATTCAGCTCATGATGTTGGGCGAAGGGTCCACCATGAGCCCGCGCAAATTCGCACTCTACGGTATTGCAGATCGCAATTTGCAATTCGGTCTGCTGCTTTCTGGCTTATCCGGGCTCCCCGCCATCACAGGTGTGATTTCCTTGGTGCTCTGGTCGCTGGCTTACCGTGCCATGGGCCCGGCAGTGGTGATCGCCGAGCTCGTTGCCGCACCGCTCGCCGTCATCACAATGATGAGCATTTCCAAAATGCTGATCGCCTTATCTACCACACTGGTGACCAGCAAACGAGGCAAAAGCACATTCTATATTGTGATTGTTCTCCTGTTCGTGGTGATTTGCCAGCTGCCGAATATTCTGGTTAATTCCGGCATCGCGTTCGGGCTTGATCCATCCGCATGGAGCGCCACCGCGGCGGTCATGGCATGGACCCCGTTCGGCGCGGTATTCCAATTGCCGTTCGATGTGCTGTCCGGTGCATGGTTGCCAGCGCTCGCGCGCATCGCCATATTGGTGGTTACATGGGTTGTGTGCTTCGCTGTGTGCACATGGTGCCTGCGTCGTGAACGCCTGACGGTTGGAGTCGCTGGGCAGAGCGCAACCGTGAAAGGCGTCGGCGCATTCTCATGGATGCCCGATTCCACGTCCGGCGCGATTTCCGCACGCGTGCTCACCTACTTGAAGCGGGACCCACGTCAGGTCATGATCTTCGCCATGCCGGTGCTGTTCATAATTATCTTTGCCTTCCAGGCGCACGGTATACACGCAATCGTCTGGCAGTCGATGATTTGGTGCGGATGGCTCATGTCCATTGTGGAAAGCAATGGTCTTGCCTACGATGGCCGCGGTTTCACCATGGAGGTCATCGCTGGTGTGCGTGGTTGGGCCGATAGGCTCGGCCGAGTGCGAGTCTATGTCGGCATCATGGTCATCTACATGGCATTGCTGTATGTGGGCTGCATAGTGATAGTCGGCGTGACTGCTGGGCGCTGAGCTCAGCCGGACGATCTCATCATCGGGTTGTTCTTCCTTGCCGTGGGCCTAGGTGTGGGCTTCAGCAGTCTTGGTGTGGCTGAGATAACCTCCTGTGTGCTCATGTATCCCGTGGCGTCAATGGACAAGCCGTTCTCCTCGCCGCAAGGCCGAGCGATGGCTCAGGGCTTCTTCCCGTTCGTCTATATGCTTGGCAGCATGCTGCTGATGCTGCCCACGGGTATCGCCGCCATCGTGCTGCTCGTCATCCATGCGGGGATCGTCGGCTGGCTGGTGATTATTCCGGTCGCATTAGCCAACGGCATCGGTGTTCTGGCGCTTGGGACATGGCTGGGCGGTAAGCTGTTGGAGGCGCGAATACTGTCGATCGTGAGCACGCTCGATTCATTCGCATCACTACAGAAATAACCGACCCGTGAGATAGGGAGTCTGATGACGTCCACTGCGATGTCACGTCGCCAACGGCGTGGAGCGGCGAATCATAGCGCGCGCCGATCCGTCCGACGCACGATTACCGTAATCATCTCCGTGCTGATAACGATTGCGCTATTCGCGGGCTACTGCATTGCAGATGTGTACGATGTCATGCCTGGTATGCTCACCCTCAAACCGGTCGACGCCCCCACTTTCGCTGACCCCGTTTCGGCCAAGCAAGGCGGCACCATCGCCGGTTCCCTTGACACTACCAAGACTATCGACGCCGCGGCTGCGGGCGAAGTGATGGACGAGCTGCTGGCGGCTGAAGGCGTGGGCTCTGATGTTTCGGTGGTGGTCGAGGATGCCCGGGGCACTGTCGCCGCCGAGCACGAGTCAGGCACGCCGCGCGAACCCGCATCCACTATGAAGACGCTTACCGCGCTCGCGGCATCATCCACGTTGAACATGGCCGCCACGTTGGACACGCAGGTGTTTCTTACCCAATCTGATACCGGCAGCGACACGGTGACGCTCAAAGGCAATGGCGACATGCTGCTGTCTGCCGGCGATTCCGATGCCGACCATATTAACGGCCGTGCCGGGCTGAACACTCTTGCGCAGGCCACGGCTGCGGCCCTTGCGCAACGCGGCATCACCACGGTGCACGTCAACTACGACGACACATTATTCGGCGATTCCCGCATACCCACGGGCCTGCGCAACGCCGATGGTGGCGTGCTCGGCGAATACACCACGTATTTCACATCGGTATCATCCATGGCCATCGATGGCGGGCGTCAATATTCCGACAGCATGCCCGCGCCCGCCAACCCGGATGACTCGGCCGGATACCCTGAACTATCGCAGCACACTGCAGCGGACGTCGCCGCGACGTTCTCCGGTCTGCTGCAACAGCACGGCATCACCGTGGAGGCGGAGCCGGCGGCACACGCCGCCCCTCGGGGCGCAAGCCCCATAGCTTCGGTAAGCTCCGCAACGTTGTCCGAAATCCTGGCGTTCATGTTGCGTCATTCAGACAACACCTTGGCCGAGGAGTTTGGCAGACTCACCGCACTGGCACGCTCGGAGAACAACAGCCCGGAAGGCGCCACCAAAGCGGTGCGGACAGTGCTTGGCAACCTCAAAATCGACGTCAACGGTCTTAGTATGGCCGACTGCTCGGGTCTGTCTCCTGGCTCGCAGCTGACCGTGCGCACATTGGCCGCCGTGCAGCAGCGTAACCTGGCGGTCGGCGATGGAGCCCCTGCGGCCGAAGGATTATCGGTTGCTGGTCTGGTCGGTTCGGCGCGGAAGCGATACACCAGTGATGATGTCGCCGGCTTGCTTCGCGTCAAAACCGGTAGTTTGGATACGGTCACCTCGATGGCCGGCAATGTGTCCCGTACGCATGGGGGAGCGTTGTCTTTTGCGGTGGTGATTAACAATCCTGCGGATTACTGGGCCGCGAGCAATGCCATCAGCGCATTCATCACTAAGCTGGCCGAGCTGTGATGGCCGAATGGTAACGGTAAGGCGGGTGATGAGGCATGGCATATTCGGCTCGATTGCGTAAGGCGATTGGTGCCGTCCGGCTGGCATTGGAATCGGCCGGATTAGGGATGCAGTCGCCCGAATTTGCCCGGCATGGTGAGCACCAGACGGCCCCCGACGCGCCTTTGGTGCTGGTCGCCTGCTCGGGTGGGCGTGATTCGATGGCGCTGGCCGCGGTTTGCCGAATTGTCTGCGCTAGTCTTGGTTTGCGGTGCGGTGCGGTGATCGTGGATCATGGTTTGCAGTCAGGCTCCGATCGGGTGGCGACTTTGACCGCTGAACGATGCCGCGATTGTGGCCTTGCCCCGGTTGCTGTTCGTACAGCCAGCGTGCATGTGCAGGGCGAAGGCGTCGAGGCTGCCGCCCGTGAGGCACGGTATGGGGAATTGTGCGGTGCGGCACGCGAGCTGAATGCCGCTGTGGTGTTGCTGGCTCATACATTGGATGACCAGGCGGAAACGGTGCTGATCGGGCTGTTGCGCAGTGGCGGCGTTGATGCGCTGGCCGGTATGCCGCAGGTAATGCACCGCGACGGCATCATGTTTCTCAGACCGCTGATCGGCGTTTCTCGAGCCGAAACCACCGGCATCTGCGAGGATTTGAATATTCATTATTGGGACGATCCCACCAACGGCGATGATGTGGATGGCGAGCTGCCGCGAGACTACCCGCTCCGCTCACGTATCCGGCATGACCTGTTGCCGGCGATCGAGCGGTTCGCCGGTGCCGATGTGACGCAGCATATCGCCAACGGCGCACGATTGGCGAGACTGGACAAGGAGTATCTGGATCAACAGGCGGATAAGACCATGATCGAAGCCCTTGGCAGCACCCTGAAAACGGCGGAATCACAAGGAACCTCCGTTGCCGGCATGACGGACAAGTCGAATGATCTGGAGCGAGAACCCAGCTTGGTCATTGCCGTCAAACCGCTGCAATCGGCACATGAGGCAATCCGTCTTCGAACCATCGCCCATGCGCTCTCCCGGGCTGGTATCAGCGCGAGTTCCGCGCAAATCGAGGCCATCAATCGCCTGGTCGTCGACTGGCATGGTCAGGGGGCGGTCGCACTTCCCAGCGGATATTCAGCAAAGCGCCAGAAACACGTCATTCGCGTGTGCCAAGATAGAGCCCATGCGAATCGCTGACGTTGAGGAAGATATTGACCACGAGTTGGTCAGCAGAGAACAGATCGATGCCAAAATCCATGAGGTCGCCGCGCGGGTGAGTGACGATTATCGTGGCAAGGACCCACTGCTGGTTGCCGTGCTGAAGGGGGCCGTGAACACGCTGGTCGAGTTCAGCCAGGCCATGAGCATCCCTGTGCAGATTGATTTCATGAGTCTGTCCAGTTACGGTTCGGGCACAGTATCCAGTGGTGAGATTACGGTTCGTCAGGATTTGTCCGCAGATGTTCGCGGACGGCACATTGTGATCGTAGAGGATATTGTTGATTCAGGACGCACGCTCGCGTGGCTGGTCGAGGAGCTGAAACGTCGTGGCGCCGCCTCCGTGGAGGTGTTTGCTCTGCTGAGCAAGCCTTCCCGCCGAGAGGTGGACGTGGATGTGAAGTACGCCGGCTATGAGATTCCGGATGAGTTCGTGGTCGGCTTTGGTCTCGATTACGACGAACGCTACCGCAACCTCGACTCGATCGCGGTCCTCAAGCCGTCCGTTTACCAAGGAGTGCAAGCATGAGTTTCCCCCAGGGGCCCGGTTCGGGCAACGGGAATAACCCGAACTCGAACAATAACCGCAACAACGGCAACCCATTCAACAACCCGTTCAACCGCGGCAACGACAACAATGGCCGTAAGAACGGCAATGAGAACAAGCCGGTCTGGCAGTCGCCGTGGTTATGGGGCGCGGTACTGGTGATTATGGTCGTGCTGATGTTCCAGATGTTTGCTGGCAGCGGCACCAAAACCATCGACACCAAAGACGGCTTTGCGCTGTTGAACCAGGGTAAAGCCACCTACGCCGAAATCACGGATAACAAGCAGGTAGTCCGTCTTGAGCTCAAGAACGACTATTCCAAGAAGGATCCGGACACCGGCAAGGTGACCAACTACGGCAAGAACGTTCAGTTCTACTACACCTTTGCGCAGGGCGCTCAGGTGGCCAAGGCCGTGGAGAACGGTGATTTGTCCAAGGGCTGGACCTCCAACATTGAGCAGACCAGCATGATGAGCTACCTCATCACCTCTATTCTGCCGTTCATCATCGTCTTCGCCTTGTTCTGGTTCCTGATGAGTCGCATGGGCGGTGCCGGTGGCATGCTCGGCATGGGCGGCAAGAAGAACAGCGGCAAGCTGCTCGAAGGTCAGACCCCCACCACCAAGTTCGCCGATGTGGCCGGCGAGGATGAGGCCGTGGCCGAGGTGGAGGAAATCAAGGACTTCCTCAAGGATCCGTCCAAGTACAAGGCATTGGGCGCTCGCATTCCGCGCGGCGTGCTGCTGTATGGCCCTCCTGGAACCGGTAAGACGCTGCTGGCCCGAGCCATCGCAGGCGAGGCCGGCGTGCCGTTCTACTCGATGGCCGGTTCCGACTTCGTCGAGATGTTCGTCGGACTCGGTGCCTCCCGTGTGCGTGACCTGTTTGACGAGGCCAAGAAGAACGCTCCCGCCATTATCTTCATCGACGAAATCGATGCCGTGGGTCGCAAGCGTGGCTCCGGCATGGGTGGTGGCCATGACGAACGTGAGCAGACGCTGAATCAGCTGCTCGTGGAGATGGATGGTTTCGACAACGACACTAACCTCATCATCATCGCCGTGACCAACCGTCCCGACGTGCTTGACCCCGCCCTGCTGCGCCCGGGTCGATTCGACCGTCAGGTAGGCGTGGCCGCACCCGATTTGGAAGGCCGTGAGGCGATCCTGAAGGTGCATGCCAAGGGCAAGCCGTTCGTGCCGGATGTCGACCTGCACATGGTCGCCGTGCGTACCCCGGGCTTCACTGGTGCCGACTTGGCCAATGTGCTCAACGAAGCTGCCCTGCTGTGCGCCCGCGCCGGTGCCCAGCTCATCGACAACCGTGCCATTGACGAGGCCATTGATCGTGTCCAGGCCGGTCCGAAGCGCAAGTCCAAGGGCATGGCCTTGGAAGAGCTGCGCAACACCGCATACCACGAGGGTGGTCATGCTCTGGTGGCCGCCGCCCTGAACAACACCGATCCGGTGACCAAGGTGACGATTCTGCCGCGCGGCCGTGCACTCGGCTACACCGCCGTGATGCCCACTTCCGACCGCTACTCGCAGTCGCGCAACCAGCTGCTCGACCAGATGGCCTACGCTATGGGCGGCCGTACTGCTGAGGAGATCGTGTTCCACGATCCAACCACCGGTGCCTCGAACGATATCGAGAAGGCCACGAACATCGCCCGCACCATGGTGATCGAATACGGGTTCTCCGACAAGCTCGGTGCCATCAAGTGGGGCGACGACGATGACCAGACCACCGTGATGGACGGTCTGCAGCCGCGTAAGTACTCCGATCGCACCGCCGAGGTGATTGATGACGAGGTGTTGAAGCTCGTGGAAACCGCGCATACCGAAGCGTGGACCATCATCAACGAGAACCGCGATATCCTCGACGAACTGGTTCGCCAGCTGCTGGTCAAGGAAACGCTCAACGAGAAGGAGCTCGCGGAGATCTTCGCACCGATCAAGAAGGCTCCGGTCCGTCCGGTGTGGCTGTCCAACGCACGCCGCCCCGACTCCGATAAGCCGCCGGTGGAGATTCCCGACAGTCTCAAGCGTTCAGTCGGTATGAAGACGGAAGAGTGATTCGATGACTGTTCAGCCCGATCCGGCATATGGTTTCGTCCGTATGCCAGATCGGGCCGACGTCGTTGTAAAGCCGGTATCAAGGGAGAGATGAAGATGAACGAATATATAGAATCTTGCCCCCGCTGGCGGGGGCTGGCGGCGCAGCCGACTGGGGGTGGTTCTGGGTCCGAAAGTCGCCAGCGGGAGGAATCCTCATACGACGAAGAAGGCGTGCGTCAGGCAGTACGCCTGTTCCTGAAGTCGATCGGTGAGGATCCCGAGCGCGAGGGACTGGTGGAGACACCCGACCGCATCGCCCGTGCCTGCCGTGAGCTGTTCGCCGGCCTGCAGGCCTCGCCGGCCGATGTGCTGGAGAAGCATTTCGATGTGGATACCGACGAGCTGGTGCTGGTCAAGGACATCGAACTGTATTCGGTATGCGAGCATCATCTGCTGCCGTTCCACGGCGTGGCCCATGTGGGCTATATTCCGGCCAAGGATGGGGTGATGGGCTTGAGCAAGCTGGCCCGACTGGTCGAGGTGTATGCCCGCCGTCCACAGGTGCAGGAGCGCTTGACCCAGCAGATCGCCGATGCACTGGTCGAATATGCGGGCGCGCGTGGCGTGATTGTGGTGACCGAATGCGAGCACCTGTGCATGTCGATGCGTGGCATCAAGAAGTCCTCCGCCCGTACAGTGACCTCCGCGGTGCGTGGCCTGCTGCGCAACCCCGCCACCCGAGCCGAGGCCATGAGCCTGATTCTGGATAAATAGTGAAGGAGACAAGCTCCTTCTGATGAGGGAGCTGGCAGCCGTAAGGCTGACTGAGGGAGAGACCTCATCAATAAATTGGCCGCCTGCTGGCGGGGGCTGGCGGCGCAGCCGACTGGGGGTGGTAAACCACAGCCCGACCACCCTCAGTCGGCCCATGGCTGGGCAGCTCCCACCAGCAGGAGCAGAAAAGGAACACAATGACTGATTTGCAAGCATTGCACGACGCATCGCACACCATGGTGATGGGCGTGCTCAATATCACCGAGGACTCGTCCTCGGACGGCGGCCTGTGGTTGGACCCGGCCAAGGCCGCACAACATGGTCGCGATATGATGGCCGCCGGCGCCGACATCATCGACATCGGCGCCGAATCCACGCGTCCCGGTGCCAAGCGAGTGTCTGAGGAGGATGAACTGGCCCGCATCACCGGTGCCGTCAACGCGCTGATTCCGGCCGGTGCGGTGCTGTCCATCGACACCACCCGCGCGTCCGTGGCCGCAGCGGCTCTGGATGGGGGAGCGCAGATCATCAATGACGTCTCCGGAGGTACGCTGGACGCGAATCTGCCTCATGTGGTTGCCGACCATGACTGCCTGTATATCGTGCAGCACTGGCGTGGCTGGCTTGCCGGATCCAAGGGGGCGAACCCCGATCAGGACACTTCCGTATACGAGCATGGTGTGCTGACCGACGTCCATGACGAACTCATGCGCCAGGTTGACGGTGTACTGGCCGCTGGAGTCAAGCCGGAACGCATCATCATTGATCCGGGTCTGGGCTTTTCCAAGCCCAGCATTGAGCACAACCTGCCGCTGCTGACGGGCCTCGAGACCTTCCGCGGCACCGGATACCCGGTACTGATTGGTCAATCGCGCAAACGCTTTATTTCGGCGATGCTCACCGAGGCCGGTGCAGTCGGCGAGGACGGGCCGACCATGGCCCAGCGCGATGATGTGACTGCTGCGCTGTCGGCTCTCAGCGCCGAACATGGCGCATGGGCCGTACGTGTGCATGACGTGGCCAAGAGCCATGCTGCCGTCATAGCCGGCAACATCTGGCGCCAGTATCTCTCGTAGAAAGCAGCATTATGGATACCATCACACTTACCGGCGTGCATGCCAATGGCACCCACGGCGTGCTCGCCTTTGAACATGAGCGGCCGCAGACGTTCGTCGTGGATGCCACGCTGCATCTTAATCTGACGAGGGCCGGCCAATCCGATGATCTCAACGACACCATCGACTATGGCCGTGTGGCCAAAGATATCGTCGCCATCATCGAGGGGCCTCATGTGGGCCTTATCGAACGGCTCGCTCAGCTCATCGCCGATCGTATTCTTGCCGATGCACCGGCTGTGATGCAGATTGACGTCACCGTGCATAAGCCGCATGCGCCGATCGTCGTGGCGTTCGATGATGTGTCCGTCTCCATTACTCGGGTGCGTGATGGGGCTTGCGGCGATGCGGAACAAGCTTTGTCGGAGCAGCTGCATGAACCGGCTTCGTCGGTGGTTTCCCCCGTCATCCCTTCCATGCATAGCGCAGTGGTGGCGCTGGGTGGCAACGTGAGTGAGGTGGAATCCACGCTACGGGCCGCAGTGCGGGAGATCGACGCACTGCCCGGCACGCAGGTGACCGGTATTTCTCCGCTGTACCGTACTGCCGCATGGGGTATGGCCGATGGCACGCCGGACTTCCTGAATGCCGTAGTGGAGCTGGAGACTGAGATGGGCAGCCATGAGCTGCTTGCCGCATTGCAAGGCATTGAGGCGGATCATGGCCGTATCCGCGAGAACCATTGGGACTCCAGGCCTTTGGATCTTGACATCATCGATTATGACGGCATTACCAGCGCCGATCCCGATTTGGCGTTGCCTCACCCGCGTGCATGGCAGCGTGCTTTTGTGCTGGCTCCATGGGCCGCGCTCAATCCCAATGCCAAGCTGGCAGGTGCGCACGGCGGACCGGTGGCCAGTTTGTTGGCGGTCGCTCCAGACCGCAATGCCGTGCAGCTGGAAAGCGAAGATTGGATGCTGAGCAGCCACGTGGGCAAGAAGGAATCTGCCCCTGCTGGTTGGGGGTTGTCGGCCGGCGCACAAGAAGACCACCCTCAGTCTCGCTTCGCAAGCCAGTTCCCGCCGGCGGGAACGGATGAGAAACCCGTCTCGCGCAAGGCGATTGTTTCGTTGGATTCGGCATCGCATGATGCGGAAAAGATATTCCGCGAAACCATCGTCTCGCTTGACAGTGTGCCCGGCAATCAGGTGCAGGGCATTTCCCCGCTGTACCACGTCAGTCATTTTGATGGTCCGGACGCCATGAGCGCGGTGGTGCAACTCGAAACCAAACTGCCTGCGGCAGACCTGATTGCCGTGTTGGGCAGTATCGAGGCCGCTCATGATTTGGCGGTCGATCTTGATTTGGTTGATATGGAAGGCGTGACCTCCGACGAGCCGAATTGCAGTGTTCCTTGGCCTTCTGCGCACAGCCACGCATCGGTGTTAGCCCCTTGGCTAGACATGGATCCTGATGCCATGCTGGGAGGCGATCCTGTGTCCTTCCTGCTGGCTATGGCGCCGGATGCCGGTCAGGTCGGACTGCTGTCTGACAACTGGGTGATGCCGCAGCAGTGATGCGAGACGCGTCCTCTGATGCAATCATGCTGCGAGCGTGAATCAGGTTCAACCGGTAGGGTGGACGTGGAGTACAAGATAAGGAGGCCGGACGTGAAAACACGACGAACGCCATGGTGGCAGTATGTGATCGGTACCGGACTTGGCCTGTTGGCCGGCACCGGTCTGGCTTCCTACGGCGAAAGTTCAGGGTTGTCGCTGATTGGTGCGCCATGGATTGTGACCGGGTTGCTGGCCGTGCTGGGCATCATCGTGCTGGTAATGGCCTTGCAGGTGCATAAATACGCCAATACCGATCCCAAGAAGCGCCCGCACAGCTTCATCAACCCCACCATCGCCGTGTATACATTGGTACTGGCCAAGGCGTTGGGTCTGGCAGGTGCGGGGCTTGCCGGTTGGTACGGCGGCCAAATCCTGATGAGCATCGGTCATATCGAGGCGGAGTATTATTCCCAGGCCATCACCGAATGCGCGATTGCTGCCGCTGTGTGCATCGCCGATATGATTATCGGCATACTGGGCGAATGGCTGTGCCAATTACCGCCGAACGAGGGGCCGGAGAATCCCAAAATGAAAGAGACCAAGCGTCGCCGTGATATGGCTCAGGCATACCGGCAATAAGCCCTTTATCCGTGCAACGGTCCTCCTTCCGCTTCTAGAAAGAGGACCGTTGCAATAATAGTCAGACGAGACTCGTCTACTTCTGCGGCACGCGGACCATGGCTTCCTGCGCGATGGCCGCCACCAGTTCGCCGGATCGCGCATACACCTTGGCAATGCCCAGGCCGCGGCCGTGTGCGGCAATCGGGGTGTCCTGCACATACAGGTGCCATTCGTTGATGTCGATATCGCGATACCACCACATCGAGTGGTCGATGGAAGCGTACGAGATGCCCGGTGTGGAAATCGACAGCCCGGCTCGGCGCAGCACCGGTTCCATCATTACCTGATCGCATCCGAGTGCCAGCATCGCGCGGTGCATGACTTGCGACACATCGACATGGCCGTCGGCCTTCATCCACACCATCTGCTTGCCGGAATCATGCTCAGCGGAATCCTTATCGGCTCGCAGCATCACGGTGGGTGTCACGTGGCGAATATCAAATGGCGACTTTTCGGCGTAGTAATTGGCGAACGGCGACTTCTCGGCGAACGGTTGCATAAGCTCCTTGGCGGAGGTCAGCATTTCAGGATCAGGTAGGTCTTCAGGCATCGGATCGGCGAACTCCACGCCTTCCTGATCGGTTTCCTGGAAGGAGGCGATAGCAGTCAAAATCGATCCTTCGGCTTGGGTGACATTGACACGGCGAGCCGAGAACGAGCGGCCGTCGCGCAGGTTCTCCACGTCGAACAGCAGATCTTGCCGAATATCGCCGGCGGCGATGAAATAGCCATGCACCGAGTGTGGCAGGCGCGATGCGTTGACGGTTTTGGATGCGGCGACCACCGACTGGGCGATGACCTGGCCGCCGTAAACGCGGCCGGTGGGGAAGTACATGCTTTCGCCGTTGATATAGGTGTGATTGCGGTAAGCGGAAGGCTCACCCAACTTCAACACTTTCACCAGATGATCCAGCGGAGTGACGGCGGTCGCCTGAGCCATAGTGTTCCTCGATTCCTGTTCGATATTCGGTTTTTATTATTCCAACGTATGGTTGGCAGTCTATTCGGCGAGGGTTAAGAGTTTCAGGAGCGAAATGCAACGAGCCTGTTTGGAAGGTAAACGGCCGGTTATGCACAGCTATAGGAAAACCGCCCCTTTCAGGACGGTTTTCGATGAATACAGGCAATATGCCTTGTTCTCAGGTTAGCTGTGGGCTTAGCCGCGCACGAGCTTCTTGTGCAGACGGTGCGGACGGGCCGCGTCCTCGCCGAGGCGAGCCACCTTGTTCTCCTGGTAGGCCTGGAAGTTACCTTCGAACCAGTACCACTTGGCCGGGTTGTCGTCATCGCCCTCCCACGCGAGGATGTGCGTGGCAACGCGGTCGAGGAACCAACGGTCGTGGGAGATCACCACGGCGCAGCCCGGGAATTCGAGCAGTGCGTTTTCGAGGGATTCCAAAGTCTCGACGTCCAAATCGTTGGTGGGCTCGTCGAGCAGCAGCAGGTTGCCACCCTGCTTCAGGGTCAGGGCCAGGTTCAGACGGTTGCGCTCACCACCGGAGAGCACGCCGGTCAGCTTCTGCTGGTCGGCGCCCTTGAACCCGAAGCTGGCCACGTAGGCGCGGGTCGGCACTTCCACGCCGGCCACTTCGATGAAGTCGAGGCCTCCGGACACCGCCTCCCACAGGTTCTTGTTCGGATCCAGGCCTTCGCGGTTCTGATCCACGTAGCTGATCTTGACGGTATCGCCGATCTTCAGTTCACCGCTGGTGAGCGGCTCGAGCCCCACGATGGTCTTGAACAGCGTGGACTTACCCACGCCGTTCGGGCCGATCACGCCGACGATGCCGTTGCGCGGCAGCGTGAAGGACAGGTCGTCGATGAGCACGCGCTCGCCGAAGGCCTTGTGAATATGCTTGGCTTCCAGCACGGTGGAGCCCAGACGCGGACCGGCCGGGATCTGGATCTCGGAGAAGTCGAGCTTCTTGTTGTTGCGTGCCTCATTCTCCATCTGGTCGTAGCGTTCCAGACGTGCCTTGTTCTTGGCCTGACGGGCCTTGGGGGAGGAGCGCACCCAGTCGAGCTCGTTCTTCAGGCGCTTGGCCAGCTTGGCATCCTTGGCGCCCTGAATCTCAAGACGCTTGGCCTTGGTCTCGAGGTACGTGGAGTAGTTACCCTTGTACGGGTACAGGTGGCCGCGGTCGACCTCGCAGATCCACTCGGCCACGTTGTCCATGAAGTAACGATCGTGGGTGACGGCAATGACGGCACCCTTGTACTGGTGCAGGAACTGCTCCAGCCACAGGATGGATTCGGCATCCAGGTGGTTGGTGGGCTCGTCGAGCAGCAGCAGGTCTGGAGCCTCGAGCAGCAGCTTGCACAGAGCCACACGGCGGCGCTCGCCACCGGAGCACACGTTCACTGGGGTATCCGGGTCCGGGCACTGCAGAGCGTCCATCGCCTGCTCGAGCTGGGAGTCGAGATCCCAACCGTCGGCGGCGTCGATTTCGGTCTGCAGCTTGCCCATCTCTTCCATTAGCGCGTCAAAGTCGGCGTCCGGGTTAGCCATTTCCTCGCCGATAGCGTTGAAGCGGGCGACCTTCTCGGCGATTGGGCCGAACGCCATCTTGATGTTCTCGCCCACGGTCTTGGTGTCATCCAGCGGCGGCTCCTGCTGTAGGATGCCGACTGTGAAGCCCGGGGTCAGCGTGGCCTCACCGTTGCTCACGGTCTCGAGGCCGGCCATGATCTTGAGCAGGGTGGACTTACCCATACCGTTCGGGCCCACGACGCCGATCTTCGCGCCGGGCAGGAAGCTCAGGGTCACGTCATCGAGGATCACTCGGTCGCCGTAGGATTTACGGGCCTTGATCATCTGAAACACAAATTCAGCCATATAAGTGTCTTATCCTGTCTTATCGTTGCAATTTCAACGTTTTGCCGGGCTTGGATTCCGTGATGACACACTGTGGAACGACGCGGCCGGTTTCGAGGGTTTCCGAACGACCCGTTTGATGCCGCCCGTCCCTGGATTTCCGTGTCATCGCGGCGCCTCGGTCCCAAGCAAAAGCACCTTGTGGATTATCCCATATCCCGTCTACACGATGCAATGGGGTTCTGGCGGGCGGGAATTAGCGATTCGGTCATCAGGAGGAGACGTGGAAGGTGGCGGCGATGCCGTCATTGCCGACGCCGGTAAATGGGCGCTGGGCATGCCCTGTTTCCTGAGCGAGAGCCCGGCCCTGTATCGTCTGGCGATTTGTCGATCGTTGCGATTCCGGCGTTCTGCCGGGCTTTCATTTCGAAATGACGCATCTGGAATAGTGCGGCCGTCTTTGGTGCTCCTCTCTTCAGTGATCCGCCGAGGTTACGCCCATGGCTGAACGCCCGGAATGTCCCGCGAAATCCGGTGAGACGGTCTAGGCCGCGGATGTACCGTGAATGGCGCATAGGCGTGTCGGTCGCCGCAATCATGGCAATGAGAGGAAACCCCGTTATGGATCATGCATCCCGATCTCAGCATCAGACTCAGGCCGATGCGTCTTCGATCTCTTCAACGAATCCGACGGCCTCGTCGCCACTGCCTACCCAGACGCCGCCGTGGGGCGCGCTGTGGGTGATGGCCCTGGGATTGGCCATGATCGTGCTCGACAGCTCGATCGTCAACGTCTCCATTCCCACCATCATCGCCGACATCGGCATTAACCTGACCGACGCCCAGTGGGTCACCTCGCTCTACAACATCGTGCTTGCCGCGTTGTTGCTGCCTTTCGGCAAGTTGGGCGACGCCAGGGGGCGCAAACTGGTGTTTCAAGTCGGTACAGTGATCTTCGTGGCGAGTTCGACGCTCGCCGCCGCCTCGCAGGGTGCGGGGATGCTGCTTGCCGCCCGTGTGCTGCAGGGCATCGGAGGCGCGATGATCATGCCGAACACCCTGTCCACGGTGTCCGCCCTGTTCCGGGGCAAATACCGTGCCGCGGCGTTCGGCGTCTGGGGTGCGGTGATGAGTTCGGCCGCCGCCCTCGGCCCGCTGCTCGGTGGCGTGTTCACCGAGACTCTGGGATGGCGTTGGATTTTCCTAGTGAACTTGCCGCTGGGTATCGCGGTCTTTGTGTCGGCCATCTTCCTGGTACCGCAGACCGGTGGGGACGCCTCGGTCGCCGGCGCCGCGGATGCCGCACGGGATGCCCGATCCCATCGTGTCGGTGTGGATATTCCGGGCGTGGTGCTGTCTGCCCTGACCTCGGCCCTGCTGGTGTTCGGTCTTATTGAAGGCGAGACCTACGGCTGGTGGAAGCAGACCTCAACGCAGTTGAAGCTGGGCGGGTTGAGCTGGAATCGAGACTGGTTGTCGCCGGTGCCGATCTGCCTGATTGCCGGTGCGCTTCTGATGACTGCCTTCATCGTCTTCGAGTCGGCGCGGGGCAAAGCCGGTCGGCCGGTCATGCTGGACATGACCCTGTTTCGCATCAGGACATTCTCGTGGGGCAATCTGGCGGCCGCGGCCATCGCCGCCGGCGAATTCGCGCTGGTGTTCATGCTGCCGCTGTACCTCATCAACGCCCGCGGGCTCAACACGCTGCAGGCCGGTGCGATGCTGGCCGTGATGGGCCTGGGGTCCATCGTCGCAGGTGCGCAGGCCCATGTCATGGCCGCCAGGCTCACCCCGGCCGGCGTGATTCAACTCGGTCTTGTGATCGAGATCATCGCCGTCGCCCTGGTCGCGGTCCTTATGCCTGTGGGATTGTCGGTGTGGTGGCAGCTTATTCCCATGGCCGCATACGGTCTGGGTCTGGGCTTCGCCTCCGCGCAGCTGACCAGCGTGGTGCTCTCCGAAGTGCCGATCATGCAGTCCGGCGAAGGGTCGGCCACCCAGTCCACGGTTCGACAGCTCGGCACCGCCGTCGGTTCGGCCATCTCCGGCGCGTCGTTGGCCATGGCCGTCAACGGAACATTGCCGGCGCGGCTCGAATCCCTCGGGCTGCCCACCAAGGTCGGCGACGGTCTGGCCCAGGCGGTCAGCGGTTCGGCGGGTGGAGCGATCGGCGTGTTCCGCAGCGGTGATGGACCGGCGGCCCGGTTCGGCGATGAGGCGCCGAAGATTGCCGATGCGATGACTTCAGGGTTCATCGAAGGAGGTCAGTGGACGCTTCTGGTCGCCGGCATCATGCTGTTCATCGGTTTACTGGCCTCGGTGGCCGTGCGTCGTGCCGCGTCGTCGCACAACGTGCGTTGACGCATGACGGCTACTGTCTTATGGGGAGTGCGGTCGTGCGCGGTCGAACGATATGGTCCGCATACCGTCCACCGCACCTGCGGTCGGTTCGCCGGTGGAAGGAACGACGTATCAGGCGGCGTGTCATGATCCGATGATGCTGTAGCATATCTTTTTGTGCCTCATCGAGGCACGCACGGCCCCGTAGCTCAGTTGGTTAGAGCGCCGCCCTGTCACGGCGGAGGTCACCGGTTCAAGTCCGGCCGGGGTCGCCACCAAACTCCCGATGCATGTCGGGAGTTTTTTTTTGTTTCCTGCCGTTCTTCGATACCATCCGCAAGGACGGTGAGAGTGAATGCATCCGATTCGACACGCCGTCCGCACCGATGCCGGCGTTAAGGGAGGCGCCCGTTTGCAGCGGGTGAAATGCATGAGGAAGCGCATCGGCGGAATGTTCGCGACGCATGGCGAACCACGGAAAATCCGCGGTGGGAGGTCATGGCGGCTCACTACTATTTTCGCTATCTCGTACGTTACGAAAGTCTTCAAGGAGTAAGCCATGACCACGCTCGCCATCGATATCGGCGGAACCAAGATCGCCGCTGCCGTCTGCGATGCAAACGACAGCATCATCCAGCGTTGGCGCGTCCCCACGCCGATGGACGCCGACGCCATCAACAAGCACATCGCCGAGATCTACCGCGAAGCCGTCGCCGCCGGCCACACCGATATCGAGGCCATCGGCATCTCCGCGGCCGGTAATGTGAGCGCGGATCGCAAGACGCTCACCTTCTCCGCCAACATTCCGGCATGGATTAACTACGATTTGTCCGAGCATGTCGGCGCGATGATCGACCATGCCGTGCCGGTCATTGTCGAAAACGACGCCAACTGCGCCGGCTGGGGCGAATTCGTGCACGGCGCCGGCCAGGGCAGCTCCAACATGGTCGCGCTGACCGTGGGCACCGGCCTCGGCGGCGCCATCGTGCTCAACGGGCAGCTCTACCGTGGCTCCTTCGGCATGGCCGCCGAGCTCGGCCACCTGCCGATGGTCCCGGACGGCGACCACTGCGGCTGCGGCCTGCGCGGCTGCGCTGAGCGCTACACCTCGGGCACCTCACTGGAGAACTTCGCCAAGTCTGCCGTGCGCCGTCGCCCGCAGGATTCCAAGCGCCTCATGGAGCTGTGCGGCGGCGACATCGCCAAGCTGGAAGGCCCGATGGTCTCCCAGGCAGCTCAGGAAGGCGACGTACTCGGCCTGTACGCATTCGGCAAGATCGGTGAATGGCTCGGCCGCACGATGGCCGCCGTTTCCGCCGTGCTCGACCCGGACCTGTTCGTGATCGGCGGCGGCGTGGTGGCCGTCGGCGACATCCTGCTGGAGCCGGCCCGCTACAACTACCAGCGCTTCCTGGAAGGCAGCGCCTACCGTGCTCACGCCAAGATTGTCGCCGCCACCGCCGGCCAGGATGCCGGCCTCATTGGTGCCGCCAACCTGGCTCTGCGCTGACGCAGCCGGCCGCAAGGCATTCGGTCTTGCGGTGACGCAGATGGCGGTGCGTAGATAACGCGCACGACGCAGATAGCAACGCGTAAATAATCGCGAACAGTACAGTGCGGTGATTCTCGTTATGGGAATCACCGCACTGTTGTTTTTTCTCCCGAAAATGGCGAAACCCAACGTGAGCGAATGGGTCGTTGGGTTTGCCTAGAGGTCGCATACCCTTACTAAAGGTAATGACTATTGGTAACTAAATGGAGGTTGGGTCAGCGATGAGCGAATCCCAGACCGAAACCAAGTCCGCGACTGAGTCCGCGACCAAGTCCAAGCCCGGCCAGCTGCCGGTGGATGACGTACGCAGTCTTATAGACGCCTGCTGGAAAGCCAAAACCATCACCGAACTGATGCCGGCATTGCCGAAAGGCATGAAGCCGCGCTACGTCCACGTGATCGACGCCGTCTGGCATATCAACGAACCGAACGGGCAAGATACCGGCACCGTGCGCGTGGGCGATGTCAGCGCATTCCTCGGCGTCACCACGCCGAGCATCACCAAGCTCGTCGGCGAAATGGCCGACCTCGGACTCGTCGTCAAACACGCCGATGCCACCGACCGCCGCGCGGTGACGCTTACGCTCGCCGAACGCGGCTTAGATATCCGCCGCATCTATGTGGAGGAATATCACGCGCATCTGAGCCAACTGCTGGGTGGGTTGACCTCGGACCAGTGCGAAACCACGGTACGCACCTTGACCGAAGCCTTGCGACTCATGCAGCAGGACGCCAACAACCGGTAACAATCGGAAAACAATCGGTACAACCGGCGGCCAGCCCATCGGCAACACCGAAAACGAACGAATGGAGGGGGCAAATCTTATGAACGATGCAGCAACACAGTCAGCAACGCCAGCAACAACGCGACCAACAACACAGTCAGTAACGCAGCCAACGACACTGCTGTGGCCAGCGCGCTGATTTCTGGATTTTCGGCCGCCGCCGTGAACAATGGGGCGGATGCCGCCGACTCCTATTTCACCGCTTTCCCGCAAAGCATGATGGTGTTCACCGGCATGGCGGTGCTTGGCGTGATTCTCGCCGCACTCATGTTCCGCTTCTCCACTCGCCGTCCGCCGGAATTGCGGGAAGTCAAATAGTTCGCCTGCCGCGTATCGGTTGGCTTTATGATGGAATCGATATTCCATCACAGGAGAAGCAGGAGGACTATCATGCTTGAGCCACCAGTCACTCCGATTCGCAAGGCCAACGACGGCCTTGAGCTGCCCGCCACCGGATTCGGCACCTATAAGGTTAACGGCCTGACCGGTGTGGACGCCATCAAGTCTGCCATTCATCAGGGCTACCGACTCATCGATTCCGCCTTCAACTATGAGAACGAAGGTGTGGTGGGCCGCGCTATCCGCGAATCCGGTGTGCCGCGTGAAGACATCATCGTCACTTCCAAGCTGCCTGGCCGCCACCACGCCCATGACGAGGCGCTGCTCACCATCGAGGAGAGCGTGTGCCGCATGGGACTCGACTACATCGACCTCTACCTGATTCACTGGCCGAACCCGAGCCAAGGTCAGTTCGTCGAGGCATGGGAGGCGCTGGTCGAAGCCCGTGAACGTGGGCTGGTCAAGCATATCGGCGTTAGCAACTTCCTGCCCGGTCACATTGATTTGCTTATTCGCGATACGGGCGTGACCCCTGCCGTCAACCAGATCGAGCTGCATCCGTACTTCCAGCAGCACGAACAGCTGGCCTACGACAACGCGCATGGCATCATCACTGAGGCGTGGAGCCCGCTGGGCCGTGCCAACCAGATGCTGCGCGATCCGGACTTGAAGCGTATCGCCGCCAAGCATGGTATTTCTGTGGTGCAGACCATTCTGCGTTGGCATCTTCAGTATGGCGATGTGGCCATCCCGAAGTCCCTGAACCCGGAGCGTCAGCGCCAGAACCTTGACCTGACTGCTTTCGAACTCGACGATCAGGACATGGCCGATATCGCCGCAATGGACAACCCTGAAGGCCACACCTTCGGTCAGAACCCCCACTGGCACGAAGAAGCCTGATTCCTTTTCTAGCTCCCCTCTCTGAGGGGAGTGCCCGTGTGAATAGAAGGAACCAAAGATGCAACGCTCTATTATGACTTCGCGCTCATTCCTGCGCACGCCGTCTGAGCCTGCTGGTCCCGGCGATGAGACAGTGATTGAGGATCTTGTGGACACCTTGGAAGCCAACCGTTCTCGTTGCGTGGGTATGGCCGCCAACATGATTGGCATCGGCAAACGCATTATTGCTTTTGTAGATGAGGATCTCGGCGGCCGTATCACGGTGATGCTCAATCCCGTGATTACGGCCTCGGACGGCACCTTCGATACTCAGGAAGGCTGCCTGTCCCTAACCGGCGAACGCTGCACTTTGCGCTACCGACGTATCGAAGTCAATTATGAGGACCGCCGATTCCGCACACGCCACGCCACGTTCAGCGGCTGGACTGCGCAAATCATCCAGCATGAAGTCGATCACTGCAATGGCATCATCATCTGATTACCAGCTCTGAACGGTGCCAATCTGCCGGCGCTTGGCAGTTTGGCTTCGCTGGGGTGTTCTCAGTGGTGCTGGGGTGCCAAGGAGTGGCGGGTTGGCTCCGCTGAGGAGCGTGAGCGGTGCCGCGTTGCCAGTGCTTGGCAGATTGGCTTCACTGATGGTGCTCTTAGCGGTGCCGTTCCGCCAGTGTTTGGCGGGTTGACTCTGTTGAAGAGTGACTGCGTCAGTAGGGCTATTGCGTGGTTCGATGCCGACGGTGGATGACACGCCAGAGGTGGTGTGAATAATTGAGAGGCGGTGGATGACGGCGAGGCAATTGGTGGATAACCCGTGAGAATACAGGGTTATTCACCGAGTCCCAACTGGGTTATGCACAATCGGCAACCCCTGGAATCATTGGGTTTTCCACTTATCCACAAGTTTGGCTGAGGGGCTTGCGCCAAGGTCGCCGGCTTCCGTACAGTGTGTCTCACGGCGGGCGATGCGGCCTGCCGTCCACACTTGACCGGAAGGACCGACCATGACCGAAGCCACTGCCGCCGTTGAAGATTCCGGAGCACCGGCAATCCTGGATACCAAGGATGTCGTTGATATGTTCAAGCAATGCAATCTTGCCGTGTATGCCGAGGCGCGGCGTGAGTTTTACCGTGAAGTCAGTTTGAACCCATTCAAGCCACATCCCGAGGGTCTGCTCCGGATGATCGAGTGGCAGTTTTGGGATTGGTTTTCCTTTGATTGCTCGATCAGCGACATCGGTCTGACCGGAGATGAAAGCTCGGATATGCGCGTCGAGCTGGTGCATAACAAAGATAACGGCATCTCACCGTTCCGGGCTATGGCGGAATACGTGTACGCCGTCGACCCGCAGGTCGGGGAACGGAAGCTGCAGGATTTCCGGGATATTGATGACACCAATTTCGCCTCGATGTTTTGGATCAAGGATGCCAATGCGGTGAAGGGGATAATGACGGTCGAAGATCTCATTAATGGTGGTATTTATGATGTAGCAAGCCCGCAAGCTGCAGAATATGACGGCGCACGCGGCGGCCTGATCGTCAACCGCATTGCCCGTGTGCGAGGCAGGTGGCAGGGTTGCGCGATTCCGATCTATGAGGCTCACCGGCCAGATGATCCCAAGACGGGCGAGGCCATAGCGCGAAGTTTTCGCCACAGTGGATACCGGCCCGACTTTCCCGGTTTGGTCAGATTCTTCTACGGCCGGGCCAAGGATACCGGGCTGGATTGGGAGGAGGCGGTTGCCGCCAAGAAGACCGGCATGCTGAATCAGCTGATTGAGCAGGCGCGCGATTGATGGGGCTTTCGCGAGGCTGCCGTCCTGAGTTGTAGTCTCTGTTTTTTTTTGGGGGGGGCTTGGGCCGTCGGTGTGTGCTGGCGGCCCTGGAGCATGTTTTCAGCGCTTCTGACCGGGATGAAGACCGCGGTCTCGGATGAAGAAGGGTGCCACCAGACAGATGATGCACACGATGGCCACCATGCGAAAAATGCGGAAGTCAAGCATTGGCTGTTCCAGCCGCATCTGGCGCCAGATGAACAGTGTCAGGGCGATTACGCCAATGGCTAGAGATACCAGCACGTCCATGCTGCCCCAGCCGTTTCCGCCGGCAGTGGAGAGGCCGAAGAGCACACCGCCGAAACCGAAGGTCGAAAGTACCACGGACAGCACGTCGATATGCGGGTGGGTCGGCTCGCCCACGTTGTGCACCGTGAAGCAGGCGGCCGCGATCACGCCGCCGGCGATTGCCACCAGCAGCGCGAACATCCAACGCCAGCTCAGCCATTCGACCAGCAGACCGGAGATGGTGGGGCCCAGTGCCGGAGCAAAGGCGATGACCATGCCCATCGCATACAGGAATAGCTGACGTGTGGTGAAGGTCTCGATGAGGAATGCGGTGACCGGAATCATGATGCCGTTGGTGAGCATGAATCCGGTGGTCAGCCATTGCACGGTGCTGCTGGGCACGTTGAACTCGCGCATCAGGGTGGGCGGCGCGTACAACATCATACGGGAGTGGTCGTTTGTTATCCGTTCCTGCGACCGGGGTCGTGCTACACTTTGGCAAGTTGACTACTCCGCAATCGCGGTAGGTCATCGTGGGGCCGTAGCTCAGTCGGTTAGAGCATGCGACTCATAATCGCCCGGTCCAGGGTTCAAGCCCCTGCGGCCCCACTCTTTTCCGACAGCGCAACGTATTCCCCGTCCATATAGGCGCGTATAATCCGTAAGGTTCCGGTTCACGTCTTGCCATAGGGGCATGACGACCCGGGTCCCCCGAATCCATAGGAGACGCAAAATGCAGCAGGGTATCCATCCTGATTACCACCCCGTTGAGGTGACGTGCTCGTGCGGCAACACCTTCGTGACCCGCACTGCTGGCAAGGAAGATCACATGTTCGTTGACGTGTGCTCTCAGTGCCACCCGTTCTACACCGGCAAGCAGAAGATTCTCGATACCGGTGGCCGCGTTGCTCGCTTCGAGAAGCGCTACGGCAAGAAGAGCAAGTAGCATACTTCGCGCCAGTCCTATTCGGCCCGGCATGCTTCGGCATGCCCGCCCGAGGACTGGCGTTTTTGTATTCTTTTGACCTGATTACAACACAACCAGAAAGCGTGTCATGGCAGACGAACAGTTCCCCGCGGCGGCGACCGCACTTGAGGAGTACCAGTCCATCGAAGAGCAGATGGCGAGCCCCGAAGTCGTGTCCAATCCGGACAAGCTGCGCAAACTAGGCCGTCGTCATGCCGAGCTAGGTGCCATTGTGGGAGCCTACAAAGCTTGGTTGCAATTGAAGGATGACTTGGAAGCCGCTCAGGAGATGGCCGGCGAGGATGCCGACTTCGCCGAGGAAGCTAAGCGTCTCGAATCCGAACTGCCGGGCGCGGAAGAAAAGCTGCGCACCGCGCTTATTCCGCGTGATCCGGATGATGCGCGAGACACCATTATGGAAATCAAGGCCGGCACCGGCGGCGAGGAAGCTGCACTGTTTGCCGGTGATTTGCTGCGTATGTACACCCGCTACGCCGAGAAGCGCGGCTGGAGCGTGAACATTCAGTCCGAGAACACCACCGAGCTCGGCGGCGTCAAGGACGTGCAGATTGCCATCCGGGCCAAGGGCACGCCTGCTCCCGAGGACGGCGTGTGGGCTTCGATGAAATACGAGGGCGGCGTGCACCGCGTGCAGCGCATTCCTGTCACCGAATCACAGGGGCGCATCCAGACTTCTGCGGCCGGTGTGATTGTTTTCCCCGAAGCCGACGAGGACGATGACGAAATTGAGATTGATCCGAAAGACCTGAAGATTGATATCTTCATGAGCTCCGGTCCTGGCGGACAGTCCGTGAACACCACGTATTCCGCCGTGCGCATGACCCACCTGCCTACCGGCATCACGGTGAACATGCAGGACGAGAAGTCGCAGATTCAGAACCGTGCCTCCGCCCTGCGCGTGCTGAAGTCCCGACTACTGGCCATGAAGCACGAGCAGGAGGCCGCTGAGGCGGCTGATATGCGCCACTCGCAGGTACGCTCGTTGGATCGCTCCGAGCGTATCCGTACCTACAACTTCCCGGAGAACCGCATCGTCGATCATCGTACGAATTACAAGGCATACAACCTGGATGCCGTGCTTGACGGCGACCTGCAGGCCGTAATCGACTCCGACATCCAAGCCGACGAAGCCGACCGTCTGGCCAATCAGAAGTGATAGTAGCGTGAGCGGGTTTGGCCGGTAGATACAATGCTCGACACACTCTAGGACGTTCGGTCAAGCCTACGGTCGAGCATCGCATTTACCGGCCAAACCCTTACATTATGTGATAATTAAGGCACCGGAAGATAGGGATGTGATGGCTGCTGCCGATGTGATTCGTGATGCCGCCGTGCAATTGCGTGAGGCTGGCATTGAGACGCCTGAGCATGATGCCAAACTGCTCCTTGCCGAGGCGGCAGGTGTTGAGTTGCGCGATGTCGACAAAGCTCTGTTGATGGGGGAGGAGCTTGGCACAGCCGAACAGCTTGCCCGCTTCCAATCCATGCTTGCCCGTCGTGCCAAGCGCGAGCCGTTGCAGTACATCACCGGTCATGCGCCGTTCCGCTATCTCGACCTGAAGGTCGGCCCTGGCGTGTTCATTCCGCGGCCGGAAACCGAAACCGTGGTGCAGGCCGGTCTTGACTGGCTGACAAGAAACGGCATGATCCATCCTCGTGTGGTCGATCTGTGCGCCGGCACCGGCGCGATTGGGCTGTCCGTTGTCAGCGAGGTGCCCGGCAGCCAGGTGTGGGCGGTGGAGCTGTCTCCGAACACCGCCGAATGGACGCGAAGGAATCTGTCGGAAACCGCGAAAAAGTACCCATCCATTGCCTCGAATTACCATCTGGAAATCGCGGATGCCACGTCCTTCGCCACATTGGCCCAATTGGACGGCACCGTCGATATCGTCATCACCAATCCCCCCTACGTGCCGCAGACCGATATTCCCGAGCAGCCGGAAGTGCGTGATTGGGATCCGGAATTGGCTTTGTATGGCGGCTCGATGGACGGTACGTTGATTCCCGAGCGCATTATCGAGCGGGCCTGCCGTCTTCTCAAGCCTGGGGGCGCGCTTGTCATGGAACATGACGTGACCCAGGGGGATCGTCTCGTGGCCTTTGCCAGGGCCACCGGATTCGCTGCCGCATCGACCGGCCAGGACTGGACGGGTCGTGACCGCTACCTGTTTGCAGTTTCCTAAGCCTCACGAATCCCACATTTCCTTGGGCTTGCATTCTCGTTTCCGTAATTGCGCTGTCTCATAATAAGAACAATTTATTGCGGCTTCAAAGCGGGTCTGGTTATAACAGTCCGCGACAAACATCGAATGAGAGAGACGTAGATGACGGTCACAAGCCGTGTGATGCAGTTCTGTGGTATGTGAATTATGCGAACGGAACGTCTCACGCGCATATCCCGCGCGTTGATTGACTGATGAACGATGTTGCAATATCCCAAGGAAGAAGGAAGAGGATGAACGTGAAGTTCTCCACTAAGTTCATTGCGGCCAGCGCGGCCGCAGTTATGGCGTTGTCCCTTGCTGGATGCTCCGGCGGCAGCATGGATGACTCCTCCAGCTCCAGCGCCAAGGCATCTGGTGACACCATCACCATCGGCACCGTGACCACCAACTCCGGTACCGCTGCCGCTTACGGCGAGGCCGAGGTCAAGGGCTTCGAGCTGGCCGTTTCCGAGATCAACGCCAAGGGCGGCATCAACGGCAAGAAGGTCAAGCTCGAGTCCATGGATGACAAGGGCGACGCCACCGAGGCGTCCAACGCCTACAACAAGCTTGTTGGCGACAACAACGTGCTCGCCGTGGCCGGTCCGACCATCTCCGCCACCACCGCAGCCGTGGCTCCGCTGGCCGACCAGTCCAAGCTGGTCACCATCGCCCCGGCCGCCACCTCCGATTCCATCGAAACCGGCAACTACCTGTTCCGCACCTGCTTCAAGGACTCCTACCAGGGTGAGGTCGCCGCCCGCTTCGCGGCCGAGAACCTGAAGGTCAAGAAGGTCGCCGTGCTCTACGGTACCGGTGATCCGTACTCCTCCGGCGTGGGTGAGGCTTTCGCCAAGGCCGCCGAGAAGCTTGGTCTTGAAGTGGTGGACAAGGAAAGCTCCTCCTCCGCCGACGACACCGAGTACTCCGCTCAGCTGCAGAAGATCCAGGCCTCCGGTGCTGAGCTGCTTTACGCTCCGTACTACTACTCCGTGGCTGGTCCGTACATCATCCCGCAAGCTCGTTCCGTGGGCTTCGATGGCTACGTGATGGGCCCTGACGGCTACGACGGCCTCAAGCTCACCGGTGACAAGGCCCAGTACAACAAGACCTACTACACCACCCACTACTCCGCCGACGACAACACCAACTCCAAGGTGCAGGACTTCATCAAGTCCTACAAGTCCAAGAACAACGCCGAGCCGAACACCTTCGCCGCTCTGGGCTACGACACGATCTACATGATCAAGCAGGCCATCGAAAAGGCCGGCAAGAACGCCACCCGTGAGGATGTGCGCAACGCCGTGGCCGGCATGACCTTCGACGGTGTGACCGGTAAGTTCACGATGGACAAGTCCGGCTCCCCGACCAAGTCCGTCATCGTGCTTGAGATGAAGGACGGCAAGCCTGTCTACAACACCACCGTGCAGCCCAAGTGAATCACCGCTGCATGATTCCAATCCATGCGCTCTAGTATGAGCGCGCGATATAGGAGAGTGGCCGGTTTCCGGCCCTCTCCCTTTCGCGTTTTCATGGCGCATCATCAGACATTCAATAAACGCATTCAACACACAATGAGATTTAGAAAGGGGGAGCAGTGATGGATCAGATCATCATGTTTGTCAGCCAGCTATTCAATGGCCTGAAAATCGGTAGCGTGTACGCACTCGTGGCATTGGGCTACACCATGGTCTACGGCATCATCCGCCTGATCAACTTCGCCCACGGCGATTTCATCATGGTCGGCGCATATGTGCTGATGCTCACCATTCCCGCCATCGTCGCCATGGGCCTGCCCGCCTGGGTGGCGGTCATTCCCGCCATCCTGGTGTGCGTGGCCGTCGGCGTCATCGTCGAAAAAGCCGCATACAAACCGGTGCGCGAGAAGGGCAATTCCATGACCGCCCTGATCACCGCCATCGCCATGTCCCTGCTGCTGGAGAACGGCTCTCAGGCCATCTTCGGTGCCGACTTCCAGACAGTCCCGACCATTTTCCACCTGCCGTCCATTGCCTTCGGCAAGCTCAAGCTTTCCGGAGACACACTGCTGACCATCGTCATCGGCCTGGTCATCATGGTGGGCCTGCAGCTGTTCGTCAAGTTCACCAAGCAGGGCAAGGCCATGCGCGCCGTCTCCGAGGACAAGGAGGCCGCCGTGCTCATGGGCGTCAACGTCAACTCCACCATCGCCCTGACCTTCGCCATCGGTTCCGGTCTGGCTGCAGTCGCCTCACTGATGTACTGCGCCGCCTACCCGCAGGTGTCGCCTATGATGGGTGCCATGTTGGGCTTGAAGGCATTCGTCGCCGCAGTCCTTGGTGGCATCGGCTCCATCCCGGGCGCCATGATCGGTGGTCTTGCCATCGGCCTGATCGAGAGTCTGACCAAGGCATATATCGGCACTGTCACCGGAGGCCTCATCACCTCGGCATTCTCCGATGCCATCGTGTTCGCCATCCTGATCATCGTGCTGCTCGTCAAGCCATCCGGCATTATGGGCAAGAACGAAGGGGAGAAGGTCTGATCGTATGAAGAAGACAATGCTTTCCACCACACAATCCTATGTGGTGTGCTTCCTAGGCATCCTTGCCACATTCGGCATCGTGATGGCTCTGTGCGAATCCGGTCTGGCCGATTCCTATATCAAGGGCATCATGATGACCGCATGCATCGCCATCATCATGACCACATCCCTGAACCTCACCATCGGTGTGCTTGGCCAGCTGACGCTGGGTTGCTGCGGCTTTGAGGCCATCGGCGCCTATGTAGCCGCACTGGCATCCAAGTACATGGTTGCAGCCGGCATCGGCGTTGACCCCACCGCAAGGTTCCTGATTACCACGCTGATCGGCGGCATTGTGGCGTGTGTGTTCGGCATCCTGATTGGTATCCCGGCACTGCGACTGCATGGCGATTACTTGGCCATCATCACGCTGGGCTTCGGTGAGATCATTCGTGTGATCATCCAAAACCTCAAGGTTGCCGGCGGCATGGGCCTTGACAAGGGTGCCGCGGGACAGGCCCTGATCGGCATCGAACGCACCGCCAACCTGTACGTCGTGTTCTGGATCATGGTGGTCACCGTGGTCGTGCTCTTCATGTTCGGCCGTTCCCGTTACGGGCGCGCCGTCAAGGCCATTCGCGACGACGAGATCGCTGCGGGCGCTTCCGGACTCAACACCACGTACCTTAAGGTGCTTGTCTTCGCGATTTCCGCATTCTTTGCAGGCATTGCAGGTGGCATCTTCGCCCAGTACATCGGTTCGTTGAACCCCACCATGGCCGGCTGGCTCAACTCCATCAACTACGTGATCATGGTGGTGTTCGGCGGCATGGGTTCGCTCACCGGCTCGATCGTCTCCGCCATCGGCCTGACCATCCTGCCCGAGCTGCTGCGTGCCTTCGCCGACTACCGTATGCTCGCCTACTCGGTGGTGCTGGTGCTTGTCATGATCTTCCGCCCGCAGGGCATCTTCGGTTCATGGGAGTTCTCGCTGCCCAAGCTCATCAACCGGCTGCTGCTTCGCGGAAACAGCAAGAACGACAGGGCTGC
This sequence comes from Bifidobacterium sp. M3-N-101, assembly GCF_023656805.1. NCBI lineage: Bacteria > Bacillati > Actinomycetota > Actinomycetes > Bifidobacteriales > Bifidobacteriaceae > Bifidobacterium > Bifidobacterium sp. M3-N-101. The sequence continues at coordinate 112,975 of NZ_JAMOKQ010000003.1, read as the reverse complement.
TGATAAGTCCGATAAAGCCGTCAACGAACCGGCCGATACAACCGAGAAGGAGGCTGCACGATGAGCAACGATACCCAGCCCATCCTCAAAGCCGAACATCTCGGCATCACCTTCGGTGGTCTGAAGGCCGTATCCGACTTCAACATGACCATCAACAAAGGCGAACTCGTCGGTCTGATCGGCCCCAACGGTGCCGGCAAGACCACGGTGTTCAACCTGCTGACCGGCGTGTACAAGCCCACCGAGGGCGATTTCTGGCTGGATGGCGAACCCATGAACGGCAAGAAGACCTATCAGGTGGTTCGTGCCGGCATCGCCCGAACCTTCCAGAACATCCGCCTGTTCAAGCAGCTCACCGTTGAGGAGAATGTGCTCGTCGCCTTTGACGAATCGTTCTCCTACCATATGGGCGGCGCCATCTTCCGCACCCCGGGCTTCTGGAAGCAGGAGCATGAGATGCATGAGAAGGCCATCGACCTGCTGCGCATTTTCAACCTCGAAGGCTTGGCGGCCACGCAAGCGGCCAACCTGCCATACGGCCAGCAGCGCAAGCTGGAGATCGCGCGCGCTTTGGCCACCGGCATGAAGCTGCTGTTGCTCGACGAGCCGGCCGCAGGCATGAACCCCACGGAAACCGAGGATCTGCTGCACTGCATCAATACGATCCGTGATCGTTTCGGCATCGCCATCCTGCTCATCGAACATGACATGAGCTTGGTGATGAGCGTTTGCCAGCGCATTCAGGTGCTTGATTACGGTCGTACCATCGCATCCGGTACGCCGGAGCAGATCGCCAACAACCCGCAGGTCATCTCGGCCTATCTGGGTAGCGACAGCAATGATGATGCGGACGGCGACTCGACCGCCAAGGTCGAGCCGGAGCCAAGCATCGCCAAGACGATTCAAGAAGAGGGGGCACGCTGATGCTGGAAATCAAGGATCTGTGTGTCTCGTACGGCGCCATCGACGCGGTCAAAGGCATCAGTCTGAAGGTGGACGACGGTGAGATCGTCTCCCTGATCGGAGCCAACGGTGCCGGTAAAACGACCACCTTGCACACCATCACCGGTCTGGTGCCGGCCAAGTCCGGCAGCATCACCTATGACGGTCATGACCTGCTTAAGACGCATGCGAACAAGATCGTCACCCTGGGCATGGCCCACGTGCCGGAAGGCCGCCATGTGTTCACCCGCATGAGTGTGCAGGAGAACCTGGAGATGGGTGCGTTCAGCCTCAAGGACCAGTCGAATCTCGGCAAGGATCTTGAGATGGTGTTCGACTACTTCCCGCGTTTGAAGGAACGTCGCCGCCAGCTGGCCGGCACGCTCTCCGGCGGTGAGCAGCAGATGGTGGCCATGGGCCGCGCCCTGATGAGCCATCCGAAGACGATTCTGATGGATGAGCCGTCGATGGGTCTTTCGCCTCTGCTGGTCAAGGAGATTTTCGACATCATCGTCACTCTGCGCAAGAGCGGCATCACCGTGCTGCTGGTCGAACAGAACGCGAAGATGGCCCTATCCATTGCCGATCGCGCCTATGTGCTCGAAACCGGCAAGATCACGATGAAAGGCAAGGCCTCGGATCTGCTGCACGACGAGAAGGTGCGCAAGGCATACCTCGGCGCGTGACGCATAGTCTGGCACAGGTTGCTTTCGAATTGATGGTGACCGGGTTTCGCCCGGGACGGTGCATGCCGTTCGGAACGAAACCCGGTCATCGTCGTTGTGCAAGTCGGGGCACAATGGTGCAATGATAGATTGTGATGAATCAGGTGAACGGAGACGGTATGAGCGCAACGCGGAAGGTCACGGATGAGTCGTTGGCTCAGGCCGCACGCATCATTCATGATGGCGGACTGATCGTCATTCCCACCGATACCGTGTATGGCGTAGCCTGTGATCCGCGCAATGCGGCTGCCATCGCCCGCATCTACGAACTCAAGCGGCGTCCCCGCTACAAGGCATTGCAGGTTCTGCTTGATTCCACTGACCAACTTGACGAGCTCGGACTCGAACTACCTTCGCCGCTGAACCGTCTTTCTGCCGCCTTCCTGCCGGGGGCGTTTTCGCCGATTGCCGTCGCGCGCCCCGATTGCACGTTGGAGACGTTGGCCGACACCGCGGAAGGCAGGCCCGGCACGCAAGGCATTCGCATTCCCAACTCGGCGCTCTGCCTTGAGATTCTTCGTGCTACTGGTCCTCTGGCCGCTTCAAGCGCCAATCGTTCCGGCGATGAAAGCGCGCAGACCGTGGACGAGGCCGTGGAAGCGTTCGGAAACCAGATTGATTTGTATCTGGATGGCGGGCCCACACAAGGCCATATATCTAGCACCGTGGTGAAAGCGGATCCGTATGCGAGAGACGGCATTGAGATTCTTCGTGAGGGAGTCATTCCCCAATCCATGATTCGCAAAGCCCTCCACCTCAATGGCGGGGGATTAGGCGCATGAGGATTTACTTACTGGTCGCGGCCATCGCGGGTGGCGTCACCTGGCTGGTGACTCCGCTGATTCGCCACGTGGCCATCGAAATCGGCGCGGTTGGCGAAGTGCGCGCCCGCGATGTGCATACCATTCCCACCCCGCGTATGGGCGGCCTTGGCATGCTGATCGGATTTACCGTGGCCACCATCTTTGCCAGCAGAACGCCGTTCCTTGCGGGTCTGTTCCAAGGTAATTACCAGATGTGGGTGATTCTTGCCGGCGGCATTATGATCAGTCTGCTGGGCATGGCCGATGATTTGTGGGATCTTGACTGGATGTTGAAGCTCGCCGGTCAGCTGCTGATTTCCGTTTTCGTGGCCTGGGGTGGTTTGCAGATTATTTCGCTGCCGCTGGGAGGCTCTCTGATCACCGCATCCCCGAGCCTGTCCATGGCAATTACGGCATTCCTTATTGTCGCTTCGATCAACGCGGTCAATTTCGTGGACGGTCTTGACGGACTGGCTTCGGGCATCGTGGCCATCGGCGGCATCGCGTTCGCCATCTATTCGTACATCATCGCCCGATACTCGCCCAGTTACGCCTCGCTGGCCACGCTGATCGACGTGATGATGGTGGGCATCTGTGTGGGCTTTATCCTGCATAACTGGCATCCGGCGAAATTGTTCATGGGTGATTCCGGCTCGATGCTGCTCGGCTATCTCATCACCTGCGCCTCAATCGTCATGACCGGCCGTCTTGATCCGGCATCGATTCACGCCAGTATCTATCTGCCGGTATTCATGCCGATTCTGTTGCCGATTCTGGTGCTGTTCCTGCCGGTGCTCGACATGTGCCTGGCGATTGTGCGGCGTCTGGCCAAGGGGCAGTCGCCGATGCATCCGGACCGTATGCACCTGCATCATCGCATGCTGCGCATCGGCCATTCGGTTCGTGGAGCCGTGCTGATTCTTTGGGGTTGGGCGGCGTTGATCGCGTTTGGGTCGTTGACCATTCTTTTCTTCAAGGCGCAGCACGTTGCCTTTGGTATGGCGATTGCCGTGGTCGTACTGACCATCGCCACCATGTACCCGTATCTGAAGCATCGTATTCCGGAGATACAGGAAGAGAACGCTACGTTGGAAGCGGCGCGCCACAACGCGCAGCATGCCACGGCAGTGCATGACGACGTAACCCCAGAAAATACGCGTTCCGGAAGCGAATCGCTGCCGGTTGCCGGCGCTGATTCGAGCGGACAGGAAAACCCTTCCTGATAGCAGTCCGCACGCGTTGAGCCATATGTGATTGGACGGTTCTCACACGTGTGTCGTGAAGGTCAGCGCATTTTCATATAGTGTTTACATGGCTACAAACCTTGATGAATTAAACGCCCAGTCGGCGTATGCCCCCCTTCCCCCGATTTTCGCCAAGCTCGGCCTTGCCTATGATGATGTGTTGCTGCTGCCGAACGAGACGGATGTCATTCCTTCCGAAGTGGACACCAGCACCCATCTGACCCGCAATATCACGATGAAGGCCCCGGTGCTCTCCGCCGCCATGGATACTGTGACCGAGTCCGAGATGGCCATCGCCATGGCTCGTAACGGTGGTATCGGCGTGCTGCACCGCAACCTGTCCATCGACGATCAGGCTGCTCAGGTCGATGTGGTCAAGCGCTCCGAGTCCGGTATGATTACCGATCCGCTGACCGTCAACCCTGAGGTCACTTTGGCTGATCTCGACAAGCTGTGCGGCAAGTTCCACATCTCCGGTCTGCCGGTGGTGGACAAGGACAACAAGCTCGTCGGCATCATCACCAACCGTGATATGCGTTTCATCGCCTCCGAGGATTACGACACCCTGAAGGTCAAGGATGTCATGACCAAGGAGAACCTGGTCACCGGTCCGTCCAACATCTCCAAGGACGACGCCCACCGCCTGCTCGCCCAGCACAAGGTTGAGAAGCTGCCGCTGGTTGATGCGGAAGGTCATCTGACTGGTCTGATCACGGTCAAGGACTTCGTCAAGACCGAACAGTACCCGGACGCCACCAAGGACGAGCAGGGTCGCCTGCGCGTGGCCGCCGGCGTCGGCTTCCTCGGCGACGCATGGCAGCGTGCCTCCGCCCTGATGGAGGCCGGCGTGGATGTGCTCGTGGTCGACACCGCCAACGGTGAGGCCCGCCTGGCACTCGACATGATCTCCCGCCTGAAGCACGATACCGCCTTCGATGGCGTGCAGATCATCGGCGGCAACGTCGGCACCCGTTCCGGTGCCCAGGCCATGATCGAGGCCGGTGCCGATGCCGTCAAGGTCGGTATTGGTCCTGGTTCCATCTGCACCACCCGTATCGTTGCCGGTGTTGGCGTTCCGCAGCTCACCGCCGTGTACGAGGCCGCCCAGGCCTGCCGTGCCGCTGGCGTGCCCTGCATCGCCGACGGTGGCATCCACTACTCCGGTGACATCGCCAAGGCCCTTGTGGCTGGCGCCTCCTCCGTGATGCTCGGCGGCACGCTCGCTGGCTGTGAGGAAGCCCCGGGCGAGAAGGTGCTCCTGCACGGCAAGCAGTACAAGCTGTACCGCGGCATGGGATCCCTTGGCGCCATGGCTCCGCGCGGCAAGAAGTCCTACTCCAAGGACCGCTACTTCCAGGCCGACGTGACCTCCAGCGACAAGGTCGTGCCGGAAGGTGTGGAAGGCGAAGTGCCGTACCGCGGCCCGCTCAACGCTGTGCTCTACCAGATGCTCGGCGGCCTGCACCAGTCCATGTTCTACATTGGCGCACACAACATCGCCGAAATGCCGGAACGTGGCAAGTTCATCCGCATCACCGACGCCGGCCTGCGTGAATCGCACCCGCACGACATCGTGATGACCGCGGAAGCACCGAACTACTCCGGCTTCCACAACAACTGATCTGACTGCCGAGGTGCTTTGACATACTGAGGTGAGTGGAGGAGCCTTCCGCTTGTTCGGAGGGTTCCTCCTTTGCGTTTTCGCGTCGTTGCCGTATTACCAAGTTGTTGCTGCAGCACCGGGCACCTCATCATACGGTGACCACGACACGCCGAGGTTCTTAAAACAAGTAATTATATACCTGCGTAATTCATGATGCCTTAGCGTGGGCGGCATTTGATGCCATGTAATCAGTTCAACGAGGGAGGACAACGATGTCGAAGCTGATTCGATTCATCGACAACAGGAACCAGTCCCTGGGGGATGTGCTTCGTCAGGTCGCGGCCGACCCGGCATATAAAGATTTGTCCATCGTCACCGGCTATTGGGACATGATTGGTACCTCGAGGCTGATTGACCTCATCAAGAATTACCGTTCCGTCAGGATTCTGATTGGTGCCGAACCCTTTTCCAGGCGCAATCTCGGCCTGACGAACCTGTACAAGGACTTTCCCGATGCGGACATCTCCGAGGATCTGCGCAAGTTGGGGGAGCTTCCCGACGATGAGGTGGCCCGCTATCGTGAAACGGCACGTATCCTGGCGGTTATGATTCAGGAGGGACGCCTGCAGGTGCGCATCTGCCGCAAGCCGTTCATCCATGCAAAGGAGTATGTGTTCGGTTCCTACGACACCGCGGGTGCCATCGGCATCATCGGATCCTCTAACTTCACTGGAAGGGGATTGTCCGACATCACCACTGGTGGCAATGCCGAGCTGAACTATCTGGAGGACCAGGAAGGCATCGTCATCCATCCGGTCCCCACTGAAGGACAGCAATACGGCCACCTATCATGGTTTGACATGATGTGGAACCTGCCGGAGGTCCAGGAATGGACGGGTGACTTCCAGGAGATTTTGAGCAGTTCTCCGGTAGGCAACAAAACCTATGGCCCATATGACGCATACATCAAGGCATTGATGCGCCTGTTCCCCGACGAGATGGCCCCATCGTTGGAGGACGGGAGCGACGATGACGACGATGGCGAAGACGTGTTGTATTCATACCAGAAACGCAATGCGGGCATACTCATCAACAAGCTCAACAGGATGGGTACGGTGATACTCGCGGACTCCGTCGGCCTGGGCAAGACAGTCACCGCAGGTGCTGTCATCAATCATTTCAGGAAGAACGGCCGACGGAACATCGCCATCCTGCCTCCGGCCAAGCTGAAGGATCAATGGAAGTCCGATCTGCAGGAATTTTTCGGCCTTGACGAATCCAGCTATAGCTTGGTGTCGCAGCAGGATATCCAGGCCATCCGACGGTTGGGGGACGCCTACCGCAGGTCGTATCCCGCCGATCTGATCGTCATTGACGAGGCACACAACCTCCGCAACAAACGTTCCGAACGGTTCAACGCCATTCTGAAGTTAGTCGGGGATAATCCCAAGGCCAAGGTGTTGCTGCTGACGGCCACTCCCATCAACAACGGGTTCAGGGATTTGGTCAGCGAGCTGGAGCTTGGCTTGGGCGGTCGCATGCATTCCGGAATTATGGTGTCGTATCAGGATCCTGGTGGCGCATATGTGCCATCCCAGGATTTCTTTGAGTTCCTTGAGGAACTCGACGGCAAGAAGAAGGTTGCCGAGAGCAAGGGAAAGTCATTTGACTGGGAAGCGTATCGTCAGCCACTGTCCCAGGGCATCAGCCGGTTCGTGGTCCGCTCGACCCGCCAGGGAGTTCAGGAAGAGGCGGAGCTGATGGCGAATGGGAATGGTCCGGTGATGCGCTTTCCGGACAACGTGTTCGTCACAATCGATTATGCGTTTCCCCCGCGGGCCGTTCAGAAGGTTGAATCCACCATCGACCGTCATGCCGCCGTGTTCGAGGGCATCGATCCACTTGCCGTAGATGATGACGAGCTGTCCGTCGAGACGCAACGGTTGCGACACCCTCTGGATATCATCTCGCAGGACGCGGGGAGATTCCAAGGATTGAGGAAGTCATCGTCACTGGTGCGGGATGTGTTCTCCCTGGTATCACTGCTGGGATTCCCTATGTACCGAGCTGAGCTGTATTCTTGGCAGTACAGGAACATGGGCGTGAAAGAAATCGGATTGCTGGACCTTCCCTCCGATGATCTCATGCGGTTGCGCTCCGCCATGACGATCCACAACATCCTGCAGACCCTCTGGCTGAAGCGTCTCGAATCCTCGCTGCAGGCGCTACGGCTGTCCGTGGAACGCTACCGGTACCGTCTGAACAGGTTCGCCGAATGCTTGGGGAAGGGATACGTTATCGAGTCGTCCGCGTTGTCGTTGCTGGAAAGTGACGAGGAGGAACAGTCGCGGTTGTCGTTCTGGGACGAACCGGTGAAGGATTTCGAGGAGGAGCTCAAGGGTCGGGGCATATCTTATGCCAAGGCGGACGAGGACGCCTTTGATATGCGTGGCCTACTTCGTGACGTGGAGCGTGACCAACGCATCACGGATGTTATCCTCGATGTGTTGGAATCATGCATCGAGGGAGAGCTGGATGCCAAGCTTGATGCCTTTGCTGAGGAGTTCGCCAAGGCCCTTCATGATGGACGATTCGGTGGGAAGGTACTGGTCTTCAGCGCTTACGCCGACACCATCGATTATCTGCGGATGGCTTTGCCGGTGCGACTGAAAGACATCGTTCCCGATTTCGACAGAAAGGCGGCCTTCCTGACCGCATCCTCCTCCGACCTGAACAATATCGTGGGACGCTTCTCTCCGGTGTCCAAGAAGCGTGTGCTTTCCGGACCCGAGGAGGAATTGGACTACCTGTTCTCGACGGATGTGCTGTCGGAGGGGCAGAACCTGCAGGACGCGGCCATCCTCATCAACTATGACCTCCATTGGAATCCAGTTCGCATGGTGCAGCGCAACGGACGCATCAACCGGCTGGGCTCCCGGTTCGACCAAGTGCTCATCGGCAACATGGCTCCCGCCAAGGATTTGGACTATTACTTGGGGCTCATCGATCGCTTGCAGGGCAAGATCGACACCATCAAGAACTCGATCGGCACCGACCAAGGCGTGCTGACTGTCGAGGACGAGAACCCCATTGAATACATCCAGGACCTGTACAGCGGTGACGATGCCAGAATTCAGGAGGTGATGGATACCGTCGAGGCGGACAACGACATGCTGTCGTGGAGGAACACCCATGTGTATGCGCTGCGGGAGTTCCTGCAGCATGCGACGCAGAAAGACCTCGACCGCATCAACGCGATGCCAAGGGGCAAGTGGAACTATCTGCCATCCGATTCGCAACTGAAGAAATCGGTGGTGATGATGTGTGAGCAGGCCGGTGGCATAGGCAACGGGATGAACTACCGGTTCATCCGTGTGGAGACCAGGGCACGGCTCTTGGCCGAACCGATTACGAGCGAGGAAGCCTTGGGTCTGCTGAGAACCAACCCCGAGGACAATGCGAGAAAACCGGACAATGCTCAGCTGGACCGGTCCGTCATGGAGAAGTTGGCAATCTCCATGGCTGGGATGCGTGCGTCCTCCAAGGCCTCGGGGAAGTTCACGCCAAGAAAAAACGAGATGGAACCGCTGGCGTTGCTGCAGAAGCAGTTGGGTGTCAGACAGCTGCGGAAAGCACTGGCCCCCGTGCAAAGCCTGGTACAGGCCAAGCAGCGGTACGATGCACTGATGAGCCGGCTGCGGAAGGAAGCCCAGATGTCCGGAGGATTTGCCTCGCTGGAAATCAGTGAACAGTTGCTGTCCGATTGGAGTTCCTTCCTTAGGGACATCGACCAGGATGGCGACAAAGATGGCGGCAAATGGCGCCCCGTCATGGCCGGCATGTCTGTCGATCTATGATGGCATGGCCACGGGGAGCGCGTCGGTATACAATCCTTAAAGCTTTGGGCGCATAGTCGGAAGGAATGGCATGATTACGTTCACTGGTCTGCAGCAGGCCCTTGACGAGTATGGCGAGCGCACGTCCACCGACACGGAGGACGTTGACCGCAAGATTGCGGCCATGCGCGTGGCGATGCAGGTGCTCGCCATCCTTCGTGGCATCGGAGCCGATGACATCGACGCCGAAATCGAGGAGGCTTTGCTCCGTCCGGTGCCCGTGGACAGGCACGGGGAATGGTTCGTCACCCATCCACAGATGCTGCGCACAGCCTTCGTCTGTGATCTGGCCGATGAGAACGAGCTGTTCCAAGCTACGTTCAGCGCGTTGAGGGGAACCGCCACGAAGGCACGCATCAGCGCATGCGTGGCGATGTCCCCTCGTTGGGAGGACGGTGAGCTCTTTGAGGACGAGCCGGTCGGGGTGAGTTTTTTTGCCCCAGCCAATGTTCCCTCCATTGTCATGGTGGTGTCCAGAGCGGGCAACTTGCGTACCATGGAGCTGCGCGGTGAATTGTCGAACACGCAGAAGCGCATCCTGGACAAGCTGCATGGGGTACTGGCCGGAGGCGAGCCGGATGGGTCCGTCGAGGAATCGGACAAGGCGTGTGCGCATGCGGCGATGTGGGATGCGCTCAACGTCGCCGAGGTCAACCAGCGCTTCTATGCTGGTATCGCCGCACGGTTCAACGAATTGGTCAAGGCGCTTGTTGCCGCCGGACATGACGAGGGTGACGCGAAGATGTTCGCCAGCCGTTTGATCGGACGCATTCTCTTCGTCTGGTTCCTCAACCAGAAGGAATTCATTAATCCAGATGAGCATTATTTGGAGATTGGGGACCTGGACTCTACGGAGTATTACGAACAAAAGTTGAAGCGTCTGTTCTTCGCAACTTTGAATACGGCGAAGAATCGTCGCGGAGAAGACGGAGATAAGCTTACGCCATTCCTGAATGGTGGTCTGTTCGAGGAGCAAGCCACCGATTTCCCGAATGAATCGATTCCGTTCCCGGAGGGATTCTTCGCCAGACTATATGAGCATTTCGGCCAGTATGATTTCACCACCGACGAGTCCACTCCGGACTACGAGCAGGTGGCCATTGACCCGGAGATGCTGGGCCGTATCTTCGAATCCCTGCTGGCCGAGCAGATGGATGACACCGGCAAGATAGCCCGCAACGCTAAGGGGGCGTTCTACACCCCACGCGAAATTGTGGCGTACATGTGTCGTGAAGCGCTGCGCCAGTACTTGTATCGTGAACTTGGAAACGATAATGGCATCCATCAGGGTATTGATAAGTTGCTGGATACTTCTGATGGCAAGTGGGAGAGTGATAGTGCTCCCCGTAAGATTCTATGGAACTCAAATACCTCCATAGTGCTGCCACAGGCCATCGCAGCACTTGAACGAGTCCGAGTATTGGATCCAGCCTGTGGCTCGGGTGCATTTCCCATGGGAATGCTGCAGCTGTTGATGCGGTGCCGTGTTCGTCTGATGGGGAAGGCTGCCACAGCTAATAGCTACCAGCAGAAGTTGGAGATTCTACAGAACAACGTGTTTGGTGTTGATATCGAGCCGATGGCGGTGGAGATCGCTCGTTTGCGCGTCTGGCTGTCCATGATTGTGGAGCGAGAATCGATCGGACAAGTCGAGCCACTACCGAACTTGGACTTTAAGTTTGTCTGTGCTGATTCCTTGGTGCCATTGGCCAACGAAGATGTATCTGGTACTGATCAGGTTAGAGACATGACGATTGCCAACGTATCGTTGAAGAAAGGGATTCTAAATCAGGGTGCCTTCGATTTAGCCGATGAGAGTGAGTTGCTTGAACAACTGAAGAAGATTCGTTCACGCTACTTTGCCACCACCGATTCTGAGCGTAAGAGCGAATTAATGCACCAGTTTGAAGAGATCTCAAACCAGCTGGGCGGCGGTGTAGCCTCTTCAAGAGGTCGGCAAATTGCCGATTTTCATCCTCATTCGTCTACTGTGTCCGAGACCGGTCATGCACCGTTCTTCGACCCAGACCTTATGTTCGGCACCGATGCATTCGATGTGGTCATAGGCAACCCACCGTATGTTCAGCTGCAGAAAATGAAGAATCAGCGTATCGCATATGAATCGCTGGGATACCGGTCATACAACAAGACCGGCGATCTGTATGAGTTGTTTTACGAGCGCGGGTTGGAACTGTTGTCTGGCCATGGTGTGTTGAATTACATCACGTCGAACAAATGGATGCGTAACCGGTATGGCAAGGAGCTGCGTGAATACTTGGCTCGGAACGCGGAGGTGATTTCTCTCATCGATTTGGGTGCAGGGCGCTTCAGCAGTGCCACCGTCGACACGAACATCATGTTGCTTGCCAAAGGGCATTCGGACAGGGTGCTTCAAGCTGTGAAGTACGCGGATGACTCGTTGACTGACATTGCTGCATACGTCGAGAAGTACGCAACAACGATTCCGTTCAATCTCGTTAAAGGCAATACCGTATCGGATGTTAACAAGAAGATGCCAGACGGTGGACCATGGGTCATCCTCACTGACATGGAACGTGACATCAAGGCCAAAATGGAAGAGGTTGGCACTCCTCTTAAGCAGCTTGATGTGCGTATCAATTATGGTGTTAAGACTGGGCTGAATGATGCCTTCATCATCGATAAAGCAAAACGTGATGAACTGATTGCAGCTGACCCAAAGAGTGCCGAAATCATCCGTCCTGTGTTACGCGGACGTGATATTAAGCGCTATCATTACGAGTTCGCGGATCAGTACTTGATTACAACCCACAACGGTTATAAATCTGAGGGTATCGATATCCCTCGTATAGATGTGAACAAGTATCCGGCTACTAAAGAATGGTTGAGCTCGTTTGAACCGAAACTCTCTAAACGCGCTGATCAAGGAAATACCCCATATAATCTACGTGATTGCGCGTATATGGGCGATTTCTCGCAACCGAAAATCGTGTGGGGGGAAATTTCCGACAGAGCAAAGTTCGCATTTGACAAAGAAGGACAGTTCATAGCTCCTAATTCTGTGTTCATGTTACTCGGCAGTTCCCTGCCGGAATTGACGGCATATCTGAACTCTGATTTGGCGGAGTATGCCTTCTCCACCATGGGGACCACCACGGGAATGGGAACAGTTCGATGGCAGAAGCAGAAAGTAGAGCTTATTCCTGTCCCTCAATTTAACTCTCAGGTACGCGAGGCGCTTAAATCATTGATAGTGCAAATTGGTACCTGGTCAAGTTCCGATCAGAAGTGGAAAGATTGCCGTCAAGCAATCAACGATTGCATTTTTTCGTCGGTGGGATTAGACGATAAGGAACGTGACTTCATTAGACAGCAGGTAAAGTAATTGCCAAAGCAAGCGTTGCCGGAACGCACCGACAACGCTACCAACTGTCGTTACTTATTGCAATGCCAGGATTTCCTTGTTGCAGATTCCATAAAGGCCGAAAACCATGTCGTTTATCTGTTTCTCATACTCAAAGATTTCTTCACCTTGACAGTTCTGTATTGCTTGAGCCAGCGAGGCAACTCGAGTTCGCTCCTTCTCCGGCACGTTCTGCGGAATTGGTATCTGCTCCACAAAGACTGGCTTGTACTCCATATAGCCACCACTGCGAGTAACACCGACCTGATGTACGTACCAATCTGCTGCTTTAGAATTTAGGACGCCTAGCAGGAACCAGTCATCAGTGGCGATGAACGGAGAAGGCGCGCAAACAATAGCATCGTCCTTCACCATGGCGTATTGGGCTCGCAGGCATAAGTTACCCCACACTATTTTCGGTTGCGAGAAATCGCCCCTTTGCCTGCGGCATCTGTGACACTGGTAATTGTGATTTACGGTTATGTTCGGGTGAGTAGTGACAAGCAAACACTGGAGAATCAACGATTTGAAATTGAGCGTTTCACCTGTGTCGAAGGACTGAAAGTAGATGAATGGGTGGAGGAGACCATCAGCGGCACTAAAGCTCTAGACAAACGAAAACTGGGTCCACTATTGGATAGAGTAGGAGAAGGTGATCTTATCGTCTGTTCAGAGCTTTCACGTTTGGGACGTAGCCTGTTCATGATTATGGACGTGCTCGGGGAATGTATGAACAGAGGATGCCGGGTGTGGACTATCAAGGATGGTTACCGTTTGGGTGATGATATCCAGAGCAAGGTATTAGCGTTTGCATTCGGACTGTCAGCTGAGATCGAGCGCAACTTAATCAGTCAGCGAACCAAAGAGGCCTTGGCACGACGTCGAGCAGAGGGTGTGCGATTAGGGCGACCAGTGGGAAGCTTATCAGCAACAGTAAAGCTGTCAGGCTATGAGGCAGACATTCATGCCATGCTGGAGCAAGGCTGCACCAAGGCTGACATTGCCCGTAAATACCACGTTCACCGTTCTACCGTTGGTAGGTTCATTAATAACCATATGTCTGATTTATGACTACAATTTCGCGGAATGCTGCATCTCAAGGACTTTTAAATCTTTGAAATTGCAACATTCCGCGGGATTGACCACTCGTTGATCACTTCACGCGCTTGATGCCGAGAACGGCAACGGCGGCGATGATGGCCATCGCGATGGCGGTCGGGAACACGAAGTTGTAGGAGCCCAGAATCGTGACGATGCTGGAGGTAATTGCCACGCCAATGGCCTGCCGGCGCAGGTGGCGATGTTCATGAATCCGGGGTCCTTGCCTGCGGTCTCCTTGTTCGGCAGCACATCCACGTTCAGCGCCTGGTCAACGGACAGATACATGCCGTAGCCGAAGGAAGAGATACCGCCGAAGAGGTACATGCCCATCGCGGTCGGGAAAATCCATGGCATGGCCAGACCCACGGCGAATACGACGCAGGCGACCATGATTGGGGCCTTGCGGCGGCCGAGGGCGTCGGCGATCGGCCGGAGATCAGAGAGGCAACCATCGAGGCGATCATCGTGAGCACGGAAATGACCTGAATGGCGGCGGCTTGGGTCTTGGACTGGCCGATGTGGTCTTGCAGGATATACAGCTGATAACTGAAGATCATCTGGTAGGCAACGATGAGGCAGGTGCGGCAGATGAAGGCGCGGTAGAAATCGCCGCAATCCTTCAGCGGCGGGGTAAGGGACTCAACAACGACCTTCCACAGCGGTTTGCCGGCATCCTTGTGTATGTTCTTGGAAGAGGGTTCACGCGGGGCGATAACCACGGCAAGCACACCGGCGAGCAGTGCGCACAGGCCGGTGCACACGAAGCCGACTTCCATGTTGGTGATGAAGAGGGAGCCGATCAGCGTGCTGATGCCCTGGCCGATCACACCGCCGCCGCCGATGGCCGCGGAGACCGTGGCGCGGGATTCCTCTTCAACACGGTCGGAAATCAGTGCGTAGATCGGAGCCTGCACCATGTTGAGACCGATGAGGGCGAGCACATAGCAGATGCCAATAATCAGAGCGCTGGACGGGCGGCTCAGCGACCAGAAGCAGATGCCATACACGAAAGCGCCGGTGAAGATCCAAGGCGTGCGGCGGCCCCACTTGCTGGCGGTGCGGTCGGACAGAGCGCCGACGAACAGGACGATGAAAATGGAGACGATGGAGCCTGCGGAGTTGATGGCGCCGAGCACGGCGGTGGAGTTTTCGATGCCCAGATCGCGCAGACGTTGCGGAACCAGGATGGACATCGTGCCGTAGAAGGCGATGCCGGATAGGGCGGCGAAGGCCATGAAAGCCGCGGTATAGCGCCACTTGTTGGTTTTGGAGGACGGGCTCGGGGTCACGCTTGCAGTTGTCATGATTGCAGCTTTCCCTTCGTTGAGGGATTACATGAAGGGGATTACATGGAGAGGATTACGTGGAGGAATTACGGATTACTCGGATTGCATGTGGGTGCGTGCGGGGCCCTCTGTGTGGAAGGGCCCCGCACGAGGCGGTCATCAGCGGAGCTGAATCCAAGCGGACATATCTTGCGGAAGCAGGCCGTCCTCGGTGAGCGGGCCGGAGGTCAAGAGCACCTTGCCGGCGGGCAGCGCGGCCGGATCGGCGCCGAAGTTGGTGATCGAGGCCCAGCCATTGGCGCGCTTGTAGGCGATGGTGCCTCCAGTGAATCCGTTGGCACCGTCAGGTTTGCCAGAAGAACGGTCCTCGGGTAACCAAGCGAGGCTCAAATCGGTGGTTTGCAGCTCGTGGCGCAGCGCGAGAGCGCGGCGGTACAGGTTGAGCATGGAATCCGGGTCAGCGCTTTCCACGTCAACGGCGAAATCCTTGTACCACTTGGGCTGCGGCAGATGCGGCTCGGCGGCAGGGGTACCGTCGGCGCGAGTCGTAGGGGAGAAGCCGAAGGAGCCGTCGGTGCCAAACTCATCGGACGGGTCGGCAAGATTCGGCACATCCGCGCTGTTTCCACGGCAGCGGCACGCGGCAGCCGTCGCGGCCCTTGGTGGACGCGGCCTGCGAGGTGCGGTGGCCGGACGGGTCTTCCACGCGATCCCACGGAATATCTGCCACCCCGAACAGGCCGAGCTCTTCGCCCTGATAGACGTAGGCGGAACCGGGCAGCGCCATCTCCATAAGCACGGCGGCGCGGGCGCGCTTGGTGCCGAGCTCCTTGTCCAGCGGGTAGGTGGTGCCATCGCGCAGCACCCAGTCCTTGGCGAGCTGGTGGTATTCGCTGGTCGGCACCTGCGGCAGGCCGTAGCGGGTGGCGTGGTGGACCACATCGTGGTTGCTCATCACCCATGTGGCGGAGGAGCCGGAGCGTTCGGCGCTGGCGATACCCTCTTCGATGGCCTGGTGCATGGCGTCGCGAATCCAGTCCTTCTTGGCGAACTCGAAGTTGAAGATCTGTCCCAGATCGTCGGGACTGGCGTACAGGTACTGGCGGTTGGGTTGCACCCATGCCTCGGCCACGGCGAACGCCGGAGGATTGTACTCGTTGAAGACCTTGCGCCACTCGTGGTAGATCTCATGCACTTCGTCGCGGTCGATTACCGGGTGCGTGCCGTCATCCGGCTGGTCGGACGTGCACCACACCACGTAGTCGTCGAGATCGTCGCGGTCGAGATCCTTGGCCAAACCGTGGGCCACATCCACGCGGAAACCATCGGCACCGTGGTCGAGCCAGAAGCGCAGCGTGGTGAGGAAGTCGTCGCGTACCTCGCGGTTGTTCCAGTTCCAGTCGGACTGCTCCTTGGTGAACATGTGCAGGTACCACTGGCCGTCGGGCACGCGGGTCCAGGCCGGGCCGCCGAAGTGGTTCTCCCAGTTGGTGGGCGGCTGGTCGCCGTTCGGGCCTTTGCCGTCGCGGAAGATGTAGCGGTCGCGTTCGGGGGAGCCGGGGGTGTCTGTTTCCACGGTGTCCCGGGCATTGCGAGGGCTTGATAAAGTCAACCCTGAGACTCGCGCCAAAGTGGAGGCGGCTGCCGAACGCCTGCATTTCTCGTTCTCGAAAACGGCATTCTCGCTGGCCAGCGGCAAATCCATGCGTGTGGCCGTGCTTATGCCCAACGAAATCAGCAGCTGGTTCAACGCGCATACCTTTGAAGGTATTTACGAGGTGCTTTCGCGCGAGGGGTATGACGTGGTGCCCTATGTGATGTGGGGCGACGCTGACCTTGAACGGTTTTTCCATACTCTGCCCGGCACGCAGAACATCGATGCCGTGTTCATCGTCTCGTTCGTGTTGGACGTCGCCAAACAACGTGTGCTGTCCTCTCTGACGGTACCGGTCGTCGGCATCAATACCCCCTCTACTGATGGGTTTGACGCTTCGGTGCGGATTGATGACATCGCCGCAATGCGTGGTGTGGTACGGCTGCTGCGCTCGTTCGGCCATGAAAGCGTGGCATACGTGGAGCAGCCGATGCAGCCTTCCCCTTTCGTATGCAGCGACTCGGTGCGCATGGAAGGTTTCCTCAGAGCAGTTGACGATCAGAGGTACGACGACGGGCATGTGCTGGTGATTCCTTCTGCGGAACAGGCGACGATGGGCAATGAGGCTGCCGCCGTCTCTGATATCGCGGCGCAACTTATCGGTTCCGATACACAACCCACCGGTATCTGTGTGGAGAATGACCGATGCGCGGTGCTGCTGCTCAAGGAACTGCGCCGGTTGGGGTGGCGTATCCCCGAAGAGGTTTCCCTGGTCGGCTTTGATGGTGAACCGCTGAGCGATGTGGCCGATTTGACCACGGTGCGTCAGGACCCATTGAGTGGCGGGCGGCTGGCTGCAAACAAGGCAATGGCTCTTATGCGGGGCGAGACGCTGGACGAGCCTCATACGGTTATGCCTACTTCGCTGCTGATGCGTGCCACCACTGCGCGCTTTGGCCGGTGAGCTGATGGGGCGCGTGGAACATCGGCTGCGAGTCTGAGGTCTGATGACTGGGTGTTTGCGGGGGCGGTTTCCGGGCTGCGGGCAATTTGTAGTGGCTGCGCTGTAGTCTGAACTGTTCTGCAAACGCGAAGGCATGCGCATGTCAGGCAATGGCATGCAAGAAAATGCAAGGAAAAGAGGCATACCATGGTCGACAGCCATGACGCGGAAACATACAGCGCGAAGGACTCGCGCCTGATTTGGATCGATTGCGAGATGACCGGACTTGACATCTTCGGCGGCGACGAACTCGTCGAGGTGTCCGTGGTTCCCACCGACTTTGACCTGAACGTGCTGGATGAGGGCGTGGATTACGTCATCAAGCCGTCCGAGAAGGCCGTGAACCATATGAACGATTTCGTGCGCCAGATGCACACCCGTTCCGGCCTGATCAACGAGTGGGAGAATGGCCTGAGCCTGGCCGAGGCCGAGCAGAAGGTCACCGATTATGTGCTGCGCTTCACGCCGGAAGGCGTCAAGCCCCTGCTCGCCGGCAACACCATCGGCTCCGATAAGAAGTTCCTCGACCACTACATGCCGAACCTCATGAGCCACCTGCACTACCGCAGCGTGGACGTGAGCACCCTGAAGGAGCTCGCCCGCCGCTGGTACCCGGCCGTCTACGAGAACCGTCCGCCGAAGAACGGCGGCCACCGCGCCCTCGCCGACATCATCGAGTCCTTGGACGAGTTGCGCTACTACCGTAAGGCCTTCATGGCCCCCGTCCCCGGCCCGGATGATGCCGCCTCCAAGGCCATCGCCGCCGACATCGTGGCCACCAGCATTCTCAATAAGTAGTCCGCCGTACTTGGCTCCCCTCCCTGAGGGGAGTCTAGAGAGGTTGATATGCGCCAAACCGAAGCCCTAGCCATTCTGAACGCCGGCGCGAACGTGTTCCTGACCGGTGCGCCCGGTGCCGGTAAGACCTATGTCTTGAACGAGTTCATCCGCCAGGCTCGGGCCGACGGCGCCAGCGTGGCAGTCACCGCGTCCACAGGCATCGCCTCCACGCATATCAACGGCCAAACCATCCATTCGTGGAGTGGCGTCGGCGTGGCCACCGCCCTGAGCCCGAGTCTGCTCAAACTCATCAAATCCCGGCGCAAACGCAAGATTCAGGCTACGGACATCCTCGTCATCGACGAGGTTTCCATGCTGCACGCATGGCTGTTCGACATGGTCGACCAAGTCTGCCGCGAAGTGCGTCGCGACCCACGCCCGTTCGGAGGCATCCAGGTCGTGCTGTCCGGCGACTTCTTCCAACTGCCGCCGGTTTCGGTGTCCGGGCGCAACCGCGACCTCATCGCCCCCACCCCCGAATTCATCGCCAGTCGCGAACGGTATGCCCGTGCCGGGCTTAACCCGGAAGGTTTCATCACCGAATCATTGATATGGCCTGAACTTAACCCGGTAATCTGCTATCTGACCGAACAGCACCGTCAGGACACCGGCGAACTGCTGACCGTGCTCACCGACATTCGCGAAGGCGACGTGACCCAGTCCGACCGTGACGTGCTCGTCACCCGTCTGGGCAAACTGCCCGAGCCCGGCCAGGTCGCCGTCCACCTATTCCCGGTGAACCGGCAGGCCGACAATCTCAACGACATGCGCCTGAACCAGATCATGCTTGAGCCGCACGAGTTCCACGCCGAAACCGCGGGTCCCGCCAATCTGGTCGACCGGCTCAAGAAGAACATGCTGGCCCCCGAGCGACTGGTACTCAAGGAGGGTGCGGCTGTCATGGCCCTGCGCAACGACACCGATCGCCAGTACGTCAACGGCTCGCTCGGCACCGTGCGCGGCTTCGCGCAGGAGAACAAGGGCGGCTGGCCGATCGTGGAATTCGAAAACGGCAACATCGTCACCATGAAACAGGCCACATGGGAAATGATGGACGGCGACACCGTGCTCGCCTCCGTCTCTCAAGTGCCACTGCGTTGCGCGTGGGGCATTACCATCCACAAATCGCAAGGCATGACGCTCGACCGTGCGGTCATGGATCTGAAGCGCACCTTCGCGCCGGGCATGGGATATGTGGCGCTGTCACGAGTCGAATCGCTGGGTGGACTGTATTTGGCTGGCGTCAACGAACGCATGTTCCTCGTTTCGCCCGATGCCGTGGTGCTCGACGGCGACCTGCGCGAAGCCTCGGCCTCGGCCTCCGACCAGTTGGCCGATGAAGGTGCAACCGCGTTCAAACCTGCTGAGCCGGACGAATTTGGTGCCAATCCCGATGATGACTTCGCCCAGGACGCGTTATTTTGACGGTCGATATATCGAACGACCGCTAATTTGAGTGTTTCTGCACTTCGAGGGGCGGATTTTGAGTTTTCGGGACATCTACTTCCGTTTCAAGGGGCTGATGTCCAAGTAGACAACGCTTAAAAACGGCGGAATGACGTTGGTATGAAGCCGTTTCTATGTGCGATTGAGCGGATGACCAGCCCCTCGAAACGCAAGTAGATGTCTCCAAGGGGCGGAATCGGCCCCTTGAAGCCGAAGAAGACACTGCGAACTTGTCTTCATTGAGGAACTGAACGGCTACCATGGAATAAGCGGTGGTAGTTATGGTGCTATCCGAGATATTTCGTGGAAACAATGAGGTTCGCGAGGCCGCCCGAGCCGGTGTGCAAATCGATACGGTTAGTGTGGCTAGTGCGTCAGATGCAGCAAGCGCGGCAGACGGCAGCGGCAAAATCACTGGCGCAATACGTCCGCCAGCGGTGGCTGGTTCGTTCTACCCCGCTGACCGCACAGCGCTCAAGCAACTCATTACCCATCAATTGGATTACAGTCGAGAGGTTCTGCAACAGTTGGAGCCCACGCTTCCAGCGGGAGTGCCAAAGGCTGTAATCGTGCCGCGTGCCGGTTATGTGTATTCCGGCACGGCGGCCGCGCTTGCCTATGCTTTGCTCGAACGAGGGCGGGGAAGCGTGACTCGTGCGGTAATTGTGGGGCCGACTCACCGTGTGGCCGTGTGAGGCGTTGCTTGCTCTACCGCAGCGGCGTTTGAAACGCCGCTGGGCACGGTGCCGGTAGATGTTGTTGCTGAGCGTAAAGCTTTAGGCTTGGAATCGGCTTCCGATGAGCCGCTTCGTTCCGGTACACATGCTCGTCCGGGGGCACCGGCTCCCGCAATGATCGTCAATGACCCCACACATACGAAGGAGCATGCCGTGGAAGTACAAATTCCGTTCCTGCAAACCGTGCTCGGCCCAGACCTCACTATTGTGCCGTTGAACGCGGGCGACGCCACGCCACAAGAGGTGGGCGATGTGTGGCGTGCTTTGTGGGGCGGACCGGAAACCGTCATCGTGATTAGTTCGGATCTCTCGCACTATCATCCGCACGAAGTCGCCCGCGCGCTGGATGATCAGGCCATTGCGGACATTGCGGCTTTGCCTCTGCCGATTCACCCTCGCCGGGCCTGTGGCGCATACCCGATCAACGGCCTTCTGGATGTGTTAAAAGGCCGCAAGGACATGAAGCTCTTCGAGCTCGGCTGTTCCACTTCCGGCGACGACGGCGTGGTGGCGCTCGCCGGCCAACCTCGCCCCGCAATGCGAGACGCCTACGAGCCGGTAGTGGGATATGTCTCGTTCGCCGCGTGGGGATCCAAGCCGGAAGCAGATGCTCCATCCGGTGCAGATGACTTAGGCGCATCGGGTACGCCATCCCACGGTGAGGTGCTGCTGAAACTTGCCCGTGCCGCTATCCGGGAACGGCTGCATATCGAGCATCCGACCGCCGCTGATTCGACCGCGTCCATTCTTGCCGCAAACCCATGGCTGAACGAGCCCGGTGCCTGTTTCGTTACCCTGACCGAGGGTGGCCGGCTACGCGGGTGCATTGGTTCGCTGGTCGCCCACCGCTCGCTCGGCAAGGACGTGACCGAGCACGCAGTGGATGCCGCCACCCGCGACCCACGTTTCAACCCGGTCACCGCCGCGGAATACCCGTTGCTCAACGTGGAGGTATCCGTCTTGGGCGCGCCCGAGCCGATTACCGTGAACTCCTGTGACGCCGATTTGTGCGGTACCGGCTCGAAGACCGCGACTCTGGCATCGCTGCAATCCGGACCTCAGACCGACGCCGTCAAACGGGACGGCAGTAACGTCGAACGCCCGGTACGTTCGCGCACTGAACTTGAGGAAGTATTACGCCCCGGCAAAGACGGTCTGATTCTCGCCGACCGTCGTGGCCGCAGCGCTACATTCCTGCCACAAGTGTGGGATGAGCTGCCCGATTCGCACGATTTCGTCGCTCACCTGCTCGCCAAAGCCGGTATCCGCCCGTACTACGACTGGAACGATGGCGAAATCGACTGTCAACGCTACGAGGTGACCGCCTATGCCGAGCACTAACGCAGCAACCATGTCCCCTCCCGCTGGCGGGAGGTGGCGCGAAGCGACGGAGGGTGGTCACCGAGAATCAGAGGGTGGTCACCGGGAATCGTGCGGTCATACGGCGTCAGTCACAGATGTTCGTAACCCCGCCATAGCCCGCTGGCAAACGCAATTCCACGACGGTACCAACCGCGCTCGCTGCGAACTATGCCCGCGCCGCTGCGTCCTCAAGCCCGGCCAACGCGGCTTTTGCTTCGTCCGCTCAAACCACGACGGACTCATCGTCTCCGACACCTACGGCCGCAGCTCCGGCTTCGCCGTGGACCCAGTGGAAAAGAAGCCGCTCAACCACTTCCACCCCGGTTCCAGCGTGCTGAGTTTTGGCACGGCTGGCTGCAATTCCGGTTGCCGATTCTGCCAGAATTGGGATATTGCCAAAGCCCGCAGTTTCGACCGGCTCGGCGTGGAAGCCAGTCCGGAGAAAATCGCGCAGGTCGCGGCCGACCGGGGCATCGATTCGGTGGCGTTCACCTATAACGATCCGATCGTGTTCGCCGAATATGCCATCGACACGGCCGAAGCCTGCCGAGCGCTCGGCATTCATCCCATCGCCGTGACTGCCGGATACATGAGCGCCGAAGCCCGGCCCGACTTCTACGCCGCCATGGACGCCGCCAACATCGATCTCAAAGGCTTCACCGAAGAATTTTATTGGAAAGTGACCGGCACGCATCTGGCCGATGTGCTCGAAACCATCGACTATGCGGTCAACGAGGCACGCACACCAGAAGGCGAACACGTGTGGGTGGAGCTCACCACGCTACTCATCCCTGGACTCAACGATGACGATGCCCAGCTGCATGCTGAATGTACATGGATACGCGAGCACTTGGGCCCGGACGTGCCGCTGCACTTTTCCGCATTCCACTCCAGTTACCGCATGATGGACGTAACGCCCACCCCGCACGAGACTCTGACCCGCGCCCGAGGCATCGCCCTCGAAGAGGGACTCAATTATGTGTACACCGGCAACGTGCATGATCGTGAAGGCGATACCACATATTGCCCAAACCCTGAATGCAGGGCCAAGCTCGTGGAACGCGATTGGTATCGAATCATTGCCAACCGTTTATCTGCCGGATACAGTGGCAATGGGCACTGCCCCGTATGCAGGACTGCTATCGCCGGACGTTGGTAATCTGCCTCAGGTCGCTCGCGCGATTTAGCGCAGATCGCCAATACGCGCGGCGATCGTCCTCATCGATTTGAGGCTCGCCTCATAGCGCGCGGCTGCCACAATCAGAATGATGCCGCCCAAAGCAAGCCACACCCACCGGTAGTGGCGGGAGAATTCGGCCCGCCATGGCCACAGCACAGTCACCGTGCTGACGATAAGAATCACCGTGCCGTAGATCAACGGTGCTTGCAGCAAACGCACACCCACAATCAGCGCGCCGCTCCGGACAGGCCGATTGTTCCGGGACCGACATAGGCGATTGCGCAAATGGTGGCATGGCCATTGGCTGTTGCGATACCGGTTGTCGCGGAACTGCCGTTGGGAATTGCGGGGTTGCAGCAGAAAATTGCGGGGCCCATGCTGGGCCGGTTGATACACCGGTTGCTCCGCGGGTTCCGGCTGATTCCCCTGTTGCTCGGTCGGCTGCGTCATCGTGCCCTCCTACCCTTCTAGCCATCATTGTTGTACGAATGAGTCCGAATGCCAAGATGAAGGCCGGAATAGTGCGAATAGCAGGCGGGCTTGTCGGTTCACGCGAATATCTTGGAACACATGACTTCCAATACCCTTCGCATGTCAACCATGTTCCTGCGCACCCTGCGCGAGGATCCCGCCGATGCCGATGTCGATTCGGCCAAACTGCTGCAGCGTGCCGGCTACATCCGCAAGGCTGCGCCCGGCATCTGGACCTGGCTGCCGCTGGGTCTCAAGGTGCTCAACAAGATTGAAGCCATCATTCGTGAGGAGATCAACGGCATCGGTGCTCAGGAAGTGCACTTCCCGGCTCTGCTGCCGCGCGAGCCTTACGAGGCCACCCACCGCTGGGAGGAATACGGCGACAACATCTTCCGTCTCAAGGACCGTCACCAGGCCGACTACCTGCTGGCCCCCACCCACGAGGAGATGTTCACCCTTCTGGTCAAGGACATGTACTCCTCTTACAAAGACCTGCCCGTCACCCTGTACCAGATCCAGACCAAGTACCGCGACGAGTTCCGCCCGCGCGCCGGTCTGATTCGCGGCCGCGAATTCATCATGAAGGATGCCTACTCCTTCACCATCGACGAGGAAGGCATGCGCAAGGCCTACTACGACGAGCGCGGTGCCTACGAGCGCATCTTCCAGCGTCTTGACTTGAAGTACGTGCCGGTGTTCGCCATGTCCGGTCCGATGGGCGGCTCTGCTTCCGAGGAGTTCCTTGCCCCGATGCCGATTGGTGAAGACACCTTCGCTCTGGCTCCTTCCGGCAAGGCTTGGAACGTCGAGGCTTTGACCACTCCGGAGCTGCCTGAAGTCGATGCTTCCAACACTCCTGCCGCTTCCAAGGAAGCCACCCCGGATGCCAAGACTATCGACAACATGATCGAGCGTGCCAACGCCGACCACCCGCGTACCGATGGCCGCGAATGGCAGGCTTCCGACATCCTCAAGAACGTGGTGATTACCGTCAAGCACCCTGAGGATGAGGAGCATGACGAGCCGTGGCGCGAAGTGATCGTCGTCGGTGTGCCTGGCGACCGCACTGTGGATATGAAGCGACTGGAAGCCCAGTTCGCCCCCGCTGAGCTTGAAGAGGCCAATGAAGAAGATCTGGAGAACCACCCCGAACTGGTGCCCGGCTACATCGGCCCGATGGTGCTTGGTCCGCAGGCCGAAGCCGCTGGCGTGAAGAACCCGGTGCGTTACTTGGTGGACGCGCACGTGGTCAAGGGCTCCGCTTGGTTCACCGGTGCTGATGAGAACGAGGTTGACTACTACAACTTGGTCTATGGCCGTGATTTCAAGGCCGATGGCGTGGTCGAGGCCGTTGAGGTTCGCCACGGTGATATGAGCCCGGATGGTTCCGGCCCGCTGAGCTTTGAGCGCGGTGTGGAAATCGGTCAGGTCTTCCAGCTGGGGCTCAAGTATTCCAAGGCATTGGACTTGAAGGTGCTCGACCAGAACGGCAAGGCCGTGCCGGTGTGGATGGGCTGCTATGGCATCGGCGTCTCCCGCGTGCTGGCCTGCATCGCCGAAACGCATCACGATGAGGCCGGCTTGGCCTGGCCGTCCGTGATCGCTCCGGCCGCCGTGCATGTGGTGGCCACCGGCAAGGACGAGAAGGCATTCGAAGGTGCCGAGAAACTGGTCGCCGAACTTGAGGCCAAGGGCCTTGAAGTGATTTACGATGACCGTAAGAAGGTCTCTCCGGGCGTCAAGTTCAAGGATGCCGAGCTGATCGGCGTGCCGCTGGTCGCCGTGGTCGGTCGCGATTACGTGAACGATGGCACCATTGAGATCCGCGATCGCAATGGCGAGAACAAGGTCGCCGTGCCCGCTGCTGAAGCTGCCGGTACCTTGGCCGATCGTTTTGCTGCTCTCGGCTGAGGGTGACTGATAGCCCATAATTACAGCGCCATCCTGCTCTTTGCAGGGTGGCGCTTTTGCTTTTTTGCTCCTAATTGTGGATAGTCCAAAATTATCCACAGTACAAAAAATGCAACCCCGTCACGGTATCCACAATTGTCGGTTGCCCTTGTGCTGCTACGGTGCGGCACTTCAAAGTGGAGATACCGTTGGGGTGTGCATTGGTGATGACGCCATAGACAGGCCCCGGCGGTCCACAACAGTGACATGAGAAAGGGCCGATCATGGCGATTCAACAGGCAGCAGTAACTATTACCGGATTTGTGGCGGGCGATCCCGTGCTAGGCGGAACGGACACTTTTCCCGTGCTGACCTTCCGAATGGGCAGCACCCGTAGCAGGTTTAATCAGAGCACACAGCAGTGGGAGGATTTTGCCACCGCCTGGATTACGGTCAAGGCATTTCGCGCGTTGGCAAAAAATACCAAACAATCGGTTCGACGTGGCGATCGCATTGTGGTGGTCGGAGTGCTCAACACGGACCAGTGGACTACCGAGCAGGGCGAGGCCCGTAGCAAAACCGTTGTGGAAGCCACCAATATCGGCCATGATCTCACTTTTGGCACCACTTCTCTTGCCAAGGCGCAGCGCAATGGCACCAATGCCAATGCGGGTACTGATGAGGCATCCCGGCAAAATCTGCAGAATCGGCAGTCCTATGATGCCGGGTCCGGGCCGGGCGCCGACCCCTATGCCAATGCAGCCGGAACGAAGCCAGTGGAATTCGGCATCACCGAGAACGATCAAGGTGATCAATTCAATGCAGCGCGAGACCAAGAACATGCCGACGGTGAAGTTTCGGCGCCGAATGCCGATGCAGGTCAATCACAATCCGCAAGCCAGAAAGCTTTTGCCGGTGGTGCTGCGAATGCTACAGAGGAGGAAACGGACGAGTTCTAGATGCGGCCAAAACGATATCGGCCTGCACCCTTGCGAAGGATTACAGGCCGATATTGATTGGTGGAGGAATTACCAGATACGCACGCGGGCGTCAGGATCCAGCCACATGGCGTCGCCCTCAGTGACGTTGAACGCATCATAGAAGAGATCCACATTGCTGGCGATGCCGTTGGTGCGGAATTCGGCCGGCGAATGCGGGTCGATCTGCAAGTACTGCTCGGCCAGTTCGTCACGGTTCTTGGTACGCCAGATGGAGGCGTAGCTCAGGAAGAAACGCTGCAGACCAGTGAAGCCGTCCATCTCGGGGGCGGTACTGAGCAGCGCCTTGATGGCAGCGGGGGAACCGTCTTCCTCGGCATCCGCCTTACCTGCCGCCTTGCCGAGTGCGAACGCATACGCCTTCAGTGCGATGTTCACGCCACCCAAGTCGCCGATGTTCTCGCCGATGGTCAGCGCGCCGTTGACATGCGGTGCCTTGTCCGGTTCGTCGGCGTATTTCTCGGCCAGCTGCTGCGGCACAAAACCGTTGTACTGGGCGATCAGCGCACCGGTGCGGGCCTCGAAGTTCTTGCGATCCTCATCGGTCCACCAGTTGTTGAGCTTGCCGTCGCCGTCATACTGCGAACCCTGGTCGTCAAAACCGTGGCCGATTTCGTGGCCGATCACCGCGCCGATGCCACCATAGTTGGCTGCATCTTCGGCCTTCGGATCGAAGAACGGAGGTTGCAGAATCGCCGCCGGGAACACGATGACATTCATGCTCGGCTCGTAGTAGGCGTTCACCGTCTGCGGGTTCATCAGCCACTCGTCTTTGTCGGCCGGCTTGCCGACCTTGGCCAGCTGGTAGCCGGTCTCATAGAGGTTTGCGGCCTTGGCGTTCTCGGCTGGCAGCGCGTCTGCGGATGGATTCAATGCCGAGTAGTCGCGCCAATGGTTGGTGTAGCCGATTTTCGGCGTGAATTTGGAGAGCTTCTCCAGTGCCTTGGCCTTGGTGTCTTCGCCCAGCCAATCGGAATTGGTGATGGATGCGCGGTAGGCGTCAATCAGATTGGCGACTAGTTCCTCCATACGGCGCTTCGAGCTTTCGGGGAAGTGACGACGCACGTACTCGCGGCCCACGTCTTCGCCGCAGATGCCGTTGACCAGGCTGACTGCGCGCTTCCAGCGGTCACGCTGCTTCTTGGCACCGGAAAGTACCTTGCCGTAGAAGTCGAAGTTTGTGGTGTCGAAGTCGTGGGACAGCGAGGAAGCGAAGCCTAGGATCATGTGGACACGGGCCCACAGCTTGAGATCGGCCAGATCGGCCTCGGCCCAGAACGCATCAAGACCGATGAGGAAGCTTGGCTCATGCACGATGACGTGTGCGAACACGGACTTGAAGTCAATCGGCTGGGCCTTGGCGGACTCGGTGGCATCATAGGCGGACTGCCAGGCGTCAATCCAGGAATCGAGATCGAAGTTCTTCAGTGTGGCGGCCAGGTCGTTGTAATCGGTGGGGTTATAGGTCTTCACCGAGTCGCGCGTGGCCACATTGTCCCAATGGTTGGCGGCAATCTTAGTTTCCACGGCAAGGAAGTGGCGAGCCATATCAAGGGCGGCCTCACTGGGGGTTGCGGTGGTCGGCTCATTGCCTTCATCCTCGTCCTGCGGCTTTGGCGGTTCGTCATCCACGTTGGGGTTGTCTTCAGCTGCTGGAGCATAGCCGGCATTGACAAGCTGCGTGGCGACCATGTTCACATACGCTTCGCGTACAGGAGCGTAGTGGTCTTCGCGGTAGTAGGCTTCGTCCGGCAGACACAGACCGGCCTGCTCGAGGTGGGCGATGTTGCGGTCCGGGTCGCCGGGGTCGCCGTATACGGCCAGACCGAACAGGTCGGGGCCTCCGGTTGGGTTGATGGTGCCGAGCACGCGCGTGAGGGCGGCCTTGTCGATGGAGGAATCGATAAGGTCAAGTTCATCGCGGATCGGGTCGAGGCCGGCGGCTTCGATGGCATCCGTATTGAGGAACGAGCGATACAAGGCCTGTGATTTGGTTGCCGGGCAGTCATCGTCTTCGAGAATCTCGTGCACCTGGTTTTCGGAATCCTCCGCGAGCTTGTCGAAGGAGCCGTAGCGCGAACGATCGTCGGGCAGGCGGTAGGTGTCGATCCATGGGCCGTTGACGTAGCGGAACAGGTCGTTGGTCGGTTTGATGACGGAGGAGAACGATGCCGGGTCAATGCCCGACGTCAGCGTTTCGGTTTCGTTGGTCATGGCCTCAAGCCTAATCGCGGCGGGGGAGAAGCGTTCCTCGGTCGTCGCAACGTTGCGCCGTAAGTGAAATAGACATATTGCCTAGTTTTGATGATGGTCTGAATTGGATAACCTGTCTAGTGTGGTAGATGGAGCTTGAATGTGACCTGATGAAAGGAGTCATGATGGGCGATCCGAATGACGGCCAGTGGAATGGCCAGCCGAACCAGAATCAGCCGAACCAGCAAGGCTATCCACAATACGGTGCGTACGACAGCAATCATGGCGGCCAATATCCGCCGCAAGGCGCGCAAGGGCAGAATGACCGGCAGGGCGGGGCGAACCAGAACCCGTACGGCCCATATGCCTATAACCCGAATTATGGTCCGAACGGTCAGCCGGCATGGGGTCCGGATGGCCAGCAATATCAAAACAACGGTCAAGCGGATGGCGGCAACCAGTCCGGCTGGCAGCAGACCAATTGGTATGCCGGCGATTTCAACCCGTTCCGTCTTATTGAGGAATGGTTGCCAGAAAAGGCCAAGACCAGGATTCGTGTGATCTACGGCGTAGTTGGCGTTGCTGCCATCGCCCTTGGCGCGGCCCTTTTGCTCGTGCCGAACAAGACCTTGGCTCTGGCGGCTCTGCTGCTTGGTGTCTACTTCGTCATCTCCGGTGTGGTGCGCATCGTGGGTGCTTTGGTGGAGCCGTTCCTGCCGGCCGGTTGGCGTGTGCTGGATGTGTTCGTCGGTATCTTGCTGACTTTCGGCGGCGTGGTGGTTGTCAGAAACTACGGTATGACCGGGCAGACGCTGGCGCTGCTCATCACCATGATGGTCGGCTTCGGCTGGATCATGGAAGGTGTGATGTCGCTGGTGGAATCGTGGCGTATCCCTCATTCGGGATGGGCCATCGCCTATGCGATTATCTCGATTGTTGCCGGCTTTATCGTGCTGATGAGTCCGCTGAGCTCTGCGGTCTTCATGGTGGTGTTTGGAGGGTGCGCCATGGTCGTCATGGGTATCACCGCGGTTATCCGCGCTTTCACTTTCGGCAAGCCCAGAAAGTAGACACCAAGTCATCAAGCCAAAGCGTCCGTGCGGGTTCCATACTTGCCCGGGCGTTTTTTCTTGGCCGCACCCGCTGCCGTCGCTTGGCGGTGCCGGGCGCTGGCAGTTGACCTCGGGCTGGACTAGAGTTGAGAACAAGTCTCAACAAGGTAGAAAGAGCCTCATGATCGAACTGAAAACCCCTCGTGAAATCGAGGAAATGAAGCCTGCTGGTCGTTTTGTCGGCGGCATTCTGAAGGAACTGAAAGAGAACACCAAGGTCGGCACCAACCTGCTCGAAATCGACGAGTTCGTCCACAAGAAGATCGTGGACCGCAAGGGTGCCGAATCCTGCTATGTTGACTACGCTCCCGACTTCGGTACTGGCCCGTTCGCCCACTACATCTGCACCTCCGTCAATGACGCTGTGCTGCACGGCGTGCCATATGACTACAGCCTGAAGGATGGCGACCTCGTCTCCCTCGACCTCGCCATCTCCGTGGACGGCTGGGTGGCCGATTCCGCCGTCAGTTTCGTGGTCGGCAACGATCCCGACCCCGAAGACCTGCGAATCATCAAGTGCACTGAAGAAGCGCTCGCCGCCGCCATCGACGTGGCCAAGCCCGGCAACCGTCTCGGTGATATTTCCAATACCATCGGCGATATCGCGCGCGAATACGGCTATCCGATCAACCTTGAGTTCGGCGGCCACGGCGTGGGTCACATCATGCACGGCGATCCGCATGTGCCGAACGATGGCCGCGCCCACCATGGCTACAAGCTGCGTGAAGGCCTGGTCATCGCCATCGAACCGTGGTTCCTCAAGACCACCGACGAGATCTTCCAGGATCCGAAGGATGGTTGGACCCTGCGCGCCTCCGACGGTTCGCGCGGCGCTCACTCCGAGCACACCATCGCCATCACCGAGAACGGTCCGATCATCTTCACCGATCGCTCCAGCCTCTGATTGACGCAAGCGCTTGAATGTTCGCGGTTTTCCGCGATTTCGAGACGTAACAAGCCGAAGTGCATTTGCTTTGATAGCATGAGCGCACTT
Organism: Bifidobacterium sp. M3-N-101; assembly: GCF_023656805.1. NCBI lineage: Bacteria > Bacillati > Actinomycetota > Actinomycetes > Bifidobacteriales > Bifidobacteriaceae > Bifidobacterium > Bifidobacterium sp. M3-N-101. The sequence goes on along the minus strand of NZ_JAMOKQ010000003.1, from coordinate 82,170 downwards.
CGGCTTTCGTGTATCGACCGGCATTCGTTGGCGGTAACACAAAAGACATACAGTACCGAACACCAATGTTCATAAATGTTGGTGTTCGAACAAGCGGTTCATAAAGAGGAAGGCGCGCGCATGGCGACGGCACAGCTTGATGTCGATTCGAGCAAGTTCAACCTGCCTGTGGTGAAGGCGAGTGCGGGGCCGGATGGCATTGTCGTTTCCAAGCTGCGCAATGACGGCTGGGTGACGCTTGACCCCGGATTCCTGACCACTGCCCAATGCGAGTCGAAGATTACGTATATCGACGGCAAGCATTCGATTTTGCGCTACCGCGGCTACCCGATCGAGCAGCTGTGCGAGAACTCCGATTTTCTTGAGGTCGCCTGGCTACTGCGTCATGGCGAATTGCCAAGCAAGGCCGAGTACGAGCAGTTCTGCGCCGACATCAACCATAAGACCATGGTCGGCGAGGATTTCCGCACGTTCATGGGCTCGTTCCCGCGTGCCGCGCATCCGATGAGTGTGCTTGCCTCCGCAATCAACGCGCTGGCCACGTTCTACCCGGATACGACTGACATCGCCGACACCGATCAGCTTGATGAGTCGGCCAAGATCATCATGGCCAAGGCTCGCACGATCGTATCGTATATTTTCCGCCGTCGCCGTGATGAGCCGATGCTGTACCCGGATTATGCGCGTGGCTATGTGGACGACTTCCTGCGTATGTGCTTTGCCGTGCCGTATGAGCCATTTGAGTCCGACCCGTTGTATGTACATGCGTTGGGTCGCTTACTGATTATCCACGCCGACCATGAGCAAAACTGCTCGACTTCGGTGGTGCGTATTGCTGGCTCGGCTCATGCCAACCTGTATTCGGCGGTGGCCGCCGGTGTCAATGCGCTGTCCGGCCCGCTGCATGGTGGCGCGAACGAGGCCGTGCTACGCCAGCTGAAGGCAATCCGCGACTCCGGCAAATCCGTGCGTGAATTCGTGGCGGATGCCAAGGCCAAGGGTCAGAAGATTTCCGGCCTGGGCCACCGCGTATACAAGTCGTATGATCCGCGCGCCGCGATTGCCAAGAAGTATCTGGAAAAGATCATGGAACGAGAGGATACGCAGAAGCTGCCTTCCGATGAGCGGGCGTTATTTGCCGTGGCCACGGAGCTTGAGGACATTGCGCTGAATGACGAATACTTCGTGTCGCGCAATCTGTATCCCAATGTCGATTTCTATACGGGTCTGATTTACCGGGCAATTGGCTTCGATCCGGCCATGTTCACCACGTTGTTCGCGTTGGGTCGTATTCCTGGCTGGATTGCCCAGTACCGTGAGATGCTGGCCGACCCGAACACCAAGATTGGCCGTCCGCGTCAGGTCTACACTGGTCCGGTCGAGCGCGACTACGTGCCCATGGACGAGCGCTAAATGCTCTGCGTGGTCCGGTGATGCCGGTTTGTTCGATATGTGGGAGCTGATTGCTCGCTACATGATAATTTGCGTAAGAAATATTGATTCACCCGAGGGTCTGCCCCGCTGAGATTGTGTTAGCGAGGCAAACCCTCGAGTTTGTTGTGACTATGCCGCACTGAGAGGGCTTTAGCGGGGTGGTTTGTTGACTTAGTCGCGGTTTTGCTTCGCTGATATCGTCTTATCGGTGCAAAACTCAGGGTTGCTGGTGGTTTTGCCCCGCTGAGAACATGTCAGCGGGGCAAAACCTCGGGTAGTAAGAGAAAACGCCTCACTGGAATACCAAATGAGGCGTTTACATAACCGCTAGGCGCCCAATATGGGCTGACTGCTTAGTTCTTATGCAGCTTTTCGTTGAGCTCGATGCCCACCTTGCGGTAGCGGGCTTCGATACGGCCGTTCACCGAGTTGCGGATGAACAGGATATTGTCCTTGCCGGAGAGGTCCGAACCCTTGACGACCTCCAGCGGTTCGCCGGCCGCGGCCTTGGCCTTATCCCAGATGGTGATCTTGGTGCCGGCGGTGACGTATAGGCCGGCCTCAACCGTGCAATTGTCGCCCAAAGAGATGCCGATGCCGGCGTTGGCGCCGAGCAGGCTGTGCTCGCCGATGGAGTTGCGCAGCTTACCGCCGCCGGAGAGGGTGCCCATAATGGAGGCGCCACCGCCGATGTCGGAGCCGTCGCCCACAACCACACCCTGTGAGACGCGGCCTTCGACCATGGAGACGCCGAGCGTGCCGGCGTTGAAGTTCACGAATCCGGCATGCATCACGGTGGTGCCGGCAGACAGATAGGCACCGAGACGCACGCGGTCGGCATCGCCGATACGCACGCCGGTGGGCACCACGTAGTCAATCATGCGCGGGAACTTATCCACACCGAACACGTTGACAGTGGGGGCAGGAGCTGCGGCCGACAGGCCCGCCTGAGTGGCAAAAGCGAGAGCCGCATCGGTGGCGGCACGTTCCACGTCGGCCTTGCGCAACGTGAAATCCTCCACGGCGAACGGGCCGTAATTGGTCCACACCACATTGGCGAGCTGGGCGAAGATGCCATCGAGATTCAGGGTGTTCGGCTTGGCCATGCGCATGCTCATCAGGTGAAGCTTCAGGTAGGCGTCGGCTGCGTTGACGATTGGCTCATCCAGCTGGCTGACGGCGAACACCGGCACGCGACGGATGCCGCGGGCGTCGGCCTCCGTGTGGGTCAATGTGCCGAAGTTGTGGTTTGGTCGGTCGGACTCGGCGGGTGCCTCGCCGAGAGTCAATTCGGGGTACCAGACGTCCAAGGTGGTGCCGGCAGTATCGACGCTGGCCAGACCCCAGCCCCATGCGGTACGCGCTTCGCTCATAGATATGCTCCTTTATCGCTTGCTGCTGCACATCGTTGAACGATGTGCAGCGTTTTGCTGGTTACCACCTTAGCGTCATGTCTGGTTAGCCGAGAGCTTGGTTCCGCGTAATGGCTCGCGAGATACTCGACTAAGATGGAAATGTTGGCCTGAAACATGTAATCGGGGAGGGGTCCATGAATAACGGATACGGCGTATTCGGGCATGTTCCTGACGATGCCTCCCATGGCGGCGGCGACTCCGATTACGAAGGTGACAATGCGGCTTGGGGCAATGGGCTGAGGCGTCGCAATCCGTGGAAGAGCGCGAATGCGGATGGTGACGAATCCATGTTGCCCGATGACGGCGATTTCGTTGGTGTTGATGATGGCAATGATGATGTGGCATTCGGCTCGGCTGGATCACTCAGTGCGGAGGATGCGGTTGTTCCTTATGGCCAGTCACGTCGGCCGGGTCGTTCCGTGTGGTTCGATGATGAGGATGAGATTAACGGCCTGAATGAGCAAGGTGTCCGGCAGGTGCCTATTGCGGCATTACGCCGTGATGTGGAAACCTCCACCTCGAACGCCGTATTGGCCCGTGCCCGCGTCATCGCGCGCAAAGCGGCCAGTATGCTCATCGACCCCACCTATGACGAGAATCGGCGTACCGGATATGCCGAACTCGGCGCCATGATGCGCGGCACCACCAGTCCCTCCAGCCGGTATCGTGTCAATCTGCAGTTCGACCTTGACACCGGGGAAGTGGCTGGCGGTGATTGCACCTGCCCGGCTTATGGACGCGGGTATGGCATTTGCAAGCATATGGCGGCTCTCGCTTTGATGTTCTGCGATGAGCCACAACGATTCAAGGGATACCATGCCGGTGCCGTGCGGCCTTCGCGCGCGTTGCTTGACTACATGGAACGCGCGGATAAGCAGGATGCGCAGGTCAGGGCTCGTCGACGCAGCGCCGTCATGCAACGGTTTGATGGCGGCGGTACGGCTGGGCGCGGTGTTTCCAGCCACCGCAATCGGACCGGGTATGGTTCCGGAATGGGCGGATATCAGGGTTTGCGTGAAACCGTCTCGGCCGGCCAGGTCAGGCTTACACCCATCCTGAGCTTCATCGATGGTACCTGGAGTGTGGAATTCAAGATTGGCTCAGCCATAAACTCCTCCAGCTATGTGCTGAAATCCATCCCACAATTCGTGCGGGCCATGACCAACGGCGATCATGAGGATTACGGGCAGAAACTGGCGTTCACGCATACGCCGGATATGCTTGATGCGGATTCCCGCCCATTGCTGAGATTCCTGAAATCCGCGCTCGCCATACGTCACGCGGCCGAACAGCAGGATCGGTATTACGGGCGTATTGCCATTGACCGTCACCTGACGCTATCCGAGACGGAAGTGGCTTCGCTATTGGTTTTGCGTGAAAGCGTAGGCGTGCAACTGGTGCTGGACACCTGGTTTTCCAGCCAGCCTTCGCCGGTATCGGTTGGCGGGGAACCAAACCTGACCATGCATATCGTCAGACGCGATTCCCGTATGTTCGGGTCGGAAGCCGGGTATTTGCTGACTGGAACGCCTTCGGTGGAGACCGTCATCAATGGCGACCGTGAATCTTGGCTGTTGCTCGCACCGTCCGAGCCTTTGGCTTACACCTCCGCCATGATGGCAAAGTCGCGGCGCAAAAGTGCCGCAGGATACCGGTTCGTCCGTTGCCCGAAGCAATTCGGTCCGATTGCGGAACTTATCGGTGAGCTGTTTGCGCCAGACGGTGAGGGGCAGGTCATCGCCGGAGACGATTCGGCTCTGTTCGCCCGCACGTTATTGCCGCAACTGGTGAATGTAGACATGCTTGCCGCCGATGATATCCCGCGTGAACTTGCTGAGCTGAGTCCTGCCGAGTGCCATGTTGGGTTCTATCTGGATCGTACGGAAACCGGCGTGGAATGCGAGGCCAAGGCCCGCTATGGGAATGTAATGGTGCCGCTGCTGCCGGCCGGGCCCGCTGCGAGCGCCGACGATGACGGCATGCCGGTCGCGGTGCCTGGCCGTGACCTTGATACCGAACATCTGGCTCTTGACGTGGTAAGTGAGTTCTTCTCCATGCCTGAGGAGCAGCGGCGCAAGTTGGCCGAAACCAGACAGGCGACTGCCGGATTCAGGACCCCGGCATCCCGCGCCAAGGCCCGCGCGCGTGCGTCCGAGGCCGCCGTCATCAACCGTGATGACACCACACAGATTATCCGCTTGTTCGATGAAGGTCTGCCGGCGTTGCATGAGGTGGGAGAGGTGTTCACCACGCCTGCGTTCGACCGGCTCATCGCACCCAAGCCGCCGAGCGTCAAAGTCGGTTTGTCCATCAAGGGCAATCTGGTGGAGATCTCGCCCATTGCCGATGAAGTGCCGCCTGACGAGGTCGGTGCCTTGCTCGTATCCTATCGGCGTCGTCAGCGCTATCACCAGTTGAAGGATGGTACGCTGCTCAAACTTGAGGGCGCAAACCTGAATACGCTTGATACGCTGGCTGCCGATCTTGATTTGGACGAGCAGCAGCTCAATTCCGGGCTGATTGAATTGCCGGGCGGCAGAGCATTTCTGCTGGACGGTGAACTGCCGGATGACGGTTCCGATGTGGTCAAGGATGCATCTTTCACTGAATACATTGACGACCTCAAAATCATCGACCCCCAATCATACGAGGTGCCGGACAGCCTCAAGCCCGTTCTCCGCCCGTATCAGGTCGAGGGCTTCCGGTGGCTGAACACCTTGTGCGACAAAGGATTCGGTGGCATTCTTGCCGACGAAATGGGACTGGGCAAATCCGTACAGCTCATCGCCCTGTTGTTGTCTCGCTATCGGAAGCCGGGTCGTGCGGATGGCACTGCGGATGGTGCGATTGTGGAACCTTCGCTTATTGTCTGCCCGGCATCGTTGGTATACAACTGGGCTGCCGAGTTTGCCAAATTTGCCCCCAGCTGTAATGCCATGGTCGTTGCCGGCACCAAATCCGAGCGTCGCACTGCCATAGGCCGTGCGTTCCGTGCGGATGAGCCCACTGTGCTCATCACCTCATACGATTTGCTGCGCCGGGATGTAGACGACTACACCGCAGATGAGCGGCGTTTCAACGTCATGGCTCTGGATGAGGCTCAATACATCAAAAACCACACCACCAAAATTGCCAAAGCGGTTAAGGCCGTAGCGGCGGACCATCGTTTTGCTTTGACCGGCACGCCGATCGAGAACCGACTTTCCGAATTGTGGAGCATTTTCGATTTCCTCATGCCCGGCTTGCTCGGCACGTACAAGCGCTTCCATGAACGGTATGAACTGCCCATCTCCAACGCGAGAGCCGCGGATTCCAGTACCGAAGAAGGCCGTGCAGCTGCTCAGGTCAATCCCGAGGCGGCACGGGTGTCCCACCAATTGCAGTCGCTGGTGGGCGTGTTCATTAAGCGCAGGCTGAAGTCCCAAGTGCTGACCGACCTACCGGACAAGCTGGAAACCACGCTGACCGTGCAACTTGCCGGCGAACAGCGCAAGCTGTATGCGGCTCACGAGCAGCGCCTGCGCATGCAGCTCGAACACAGCGAGGACGCGGACTTCAACACCTCGAAGATTCGTATCCTCGCCGAGCTGACCAGACTGCGCCAGATCTGCTGCGATCCAAGGTTGCTGTACGCCGATGCCAAAGACCAGTCGGCCAAACTCGCGGCCATCGCCGAGCTGGTGGAGACCTGCGTGAACGAAGGCAAGAAGGCGCTGATCTTCTCCCAGTTCACCAGTTTCCTTGATCTGATCGCCGAACGTTTCGACGCGCAAGGCCTGCGCTACTACACCATCACCGGTTCCACGCCCAAAAGGAAGCGCCTCGAACTCGTCGACCAGTTCAACGCGGACGATACGCCCGCTTTCCTGATTTCATTGAAGGCCGGCAACACTGGTCTGAACCTCACCGGCGCCAGCGTGGTCATCCACGCCGACCCATGGTGGAACGCCGCCGCCCAGGATCAGGCCGCCGATCGAGCCCATCGCATCGGCCAGACCGAAGACGTCAACGTGTACCAGGTGGTGGCCAAGGACACCATTGAAGAACGCATCTTGGAGCTTCAGCACACCAAGAGCGAACTTGCCCGCCAGTTCACCGATGCCTCCCCGCTCGCCGACGAAACCGGCACCGGCACCACTGTCTTTGCCGAAGCCCCTGCCTCTATCGCCACCCTCACCAGGGACGACCTTCTCGATCTGTTGGGATGAGTGGGTTACAGTATCTGCTCCATGCCGATACGGTAGGGGGTCAGTCCCATGCGCTCATAGAAGGTCTGGGCCTTGGGATTGCAGGCCCAAACATTGAGGGTCACGTTGTAGCAGCCGAATTTGCGGGCGGAATCGAGCACGTAATGATACAGCGTGGAGCCCACATGATGACCACGAGAGCGCTCGTCAACGCATAGATCGTCGATGTACAGAGTCTTGATATTGGTCAGAATATTACTGTTGGTGTGTTGCTGGAATACGCAGAATGCGTAGCCGAGCACTTGATCGACGGCGAGGGAGCCGGTGTTGCCGGATTCTTCAGCTGAGTGTGCGGCGCTGACTGATTCGGCATCGCCGGCATTGGCGGTGTCGGCCGGTGCCACTGCCACGAACACAGGGGTTTGATCGTCGGCCAGAATCGTTTTCAGTTCTTCATCCGTGTACTTTTTGGCGCCGCCTTTGAACAGATCCGGTCGGCCGGCGTGATGCACTTCGAGCACTTGCCGCAACAGTTCATCAATCTGGGGAATATCGGCCGCCGTGGCCCTGCGAATCGTCATGTCTGCCATAGGTGAAGTGTAAGTGCGCGGTCTCGACCAGCGTGCGAGGAATGACCGGAATAAGAGATGACGACCGCATGCAATGGGTGATCGTTCGATCGGATATCGTCTCGTACCGATATGACACGGTAGTCTGGAGTGCGTGAGTCGTAAGAAGCAGCCAGCGGAAAAGTATGAACGGGGCACCCGCTCGTACACGATGTCGCATATTCGCGGCAAAGACACCAAAATCGAGGTGCTGGTACGCAGCTATCTGTTCCGCAGGGGCCTGAGATTCCGCAAGAACGACAAGCGCTACCCGGGCCATCCGGACGTGGTACTGCCGAAATACCACACCATCGTGTTCGTCAACGGCTGTTTCTGGCATATGCATGAAGGCTGTTCCAAACATTCGATGCCGAAGTCGAATGTGGAATTCTGGCAGGCGAAACTGTTGCGCAACCACAATCGAGACATCGCCCAGCGCACCGAATTAGAGGCCTCCGGCTGGCGTGTGATCACCGTGTGGGAGTGCGAATTGACAAAAGCCGCACGAGACGGGCGTCTCGCACGGCTATACGAACAGATTGTGTGTCCTTCTGACTTCCCGCTGGAGGGGAGCTGTCGCCGCAGGTGACTGAGGGGAGGTCGACATCGATTGGTCTGCAGGACCACCATCCGACGCTGCGTGCCATCTCCCTCCAGCGGGAGGACGACTACTGCTCAAACGGGAACTTGAGGCCCCAACTGCCACGAATCGCATCCATAAGCTCCATAATGCGAATGGTGTCGGCATGAGGCATCGCTTCGCATTCGGTCTTGTCGTCCAATAGGGCATTGGCCGCGGCGGCAACCTCATACTCGTAGCCGGTCAATTGCGGCGGAACCGAGATGCTGCGCACGGGCTTGTGGTCCTTGCCGTAGATATCGATGGACTCGGGATTGTTGATATTGGTAACTTCCAGATATCCCTCGGTGCCCCACACATATCCGCCGCGATCGGAGGCCACCAGCATCGAGCTGGTGGATACCGCCATCGTGCCGTCGCTGTAATACAGCGTGGTGGAATTCTGTGCGTCCACGCCGGTTTCATACGGCACCATCGAGGTGCTGAAATGATCCAATGTGCGGCCGTGATCAGCACCCACCGCCATATCCAAGAAGTTCAGCGGATACACACCTACATCGAGTAGCGCGCCGCCGGCGCAGGCCGGATCGATCATGCGGGCCTTGCCGGACACTGGATAGCACAGGTTGGCGCTTGCGGATTTCACCTCGCCTATTTCTCCGGAGGCAATGACCTCATTGATGAGTTGACGACTTGGCATGTAACGCGTCCAAATCGCTTCCGTGCACAGCAGTCCTGTTTCCTTGGATACGGCCAAAGCCTCGCGCGCCTGTGCGGTATTCGCGGTGAACGACTTCTCCACGAGCACGTTCTTGCCGGCCTTCATGCACAAAATCGCCTGCTCGGCATGCAGATTATGAGGAGTGGCAATATAGACCAAATCAACATCCGGGTCAGCCACCAGATCCTCATACGAACCATACGCTTTGTCGAGATGCCATTGATTGGCGAATGCCTGTGCACGATCCAGATCACGGGCAGCCACGGCATACGGGTGAATCCATGAGGAATACAGCGGGTCGGTGGCCATTTCGACCAAGGTATTGGCCATGGTGTGAGCTATACGCCCTGCGCCCAGAATAGCAACGTTGATTTTCTCGCCGCTGGCCTCAAATTCGGCGCGTTTGCCGTTGAATCGGCTCATCATTCCTCCTTGAACTTGGGTTGAGGTGGTAACCGGTCTCCCCAGCGATTATAAAGCCACGGAAAAACCTTGTCCCCGAGAGCGGATAGAACCGAACCATGGAAAACGAAGCAGTGCAGCAGCCCGTGTTCCCGGTTATGTCTCGTCGCGCGCGAGGCCAATCCCTTCCGCGCCATGGTATTCGGCGAGAAAGCGGACAAGATGATCGCATCCGGTGTCAGTGTCATCAAGCTCAGTCTGGGGGAGCCTGATTTCGGTGCGCCGCCTGCCGTACGCGATGCCATGCGCGAACAATACGATGGCCGTGCCTTGCCCTACACCGCAGCCATGGGATTGCCCGAACTGCGCCAAGCCATCGCCGATTTCTATCGAGAACGCCATGATTTGGATATCGATCCCAAACGCATCTGCGTGACTGCCGGTGGGTCCGCCGCTTTGCTGTTGGCCACAGCCCTGACCGTGGATCCCGGTGATGACGTGATCGTGGCCGATCCCTCCTACCCGTGCAACCGCGAGCTGGTGCGTTCCTTTGAAGGCCGGGTTGTCGATGTGCCGACATCGGCCGCCACGCGGTTCCATCTGACCACCGACCTATGCCGCCAATATTGGACGGACGACACCAAGGCCGTGATGATCACCTCGCCGTCCAATCCCACCGGCACCACCATCGACTTCGCCGTGCTGGATGAAGTATGCCAGTTGGCCGCCAAGCGTGGCGCATGGCGCATCGTGGACGAGACCTATCTTGATCTGGCCGATCATGAGCCGGACGGCACTGAGGTCAGATCGGTGCTGGCTTGTGACCCTGGCGCCATCGTGTGCAACAGTTTCTCCAAGTTCTTCGGCATGACCGGTTGGCGTCTTGGCTGGGCCATTCTGCCGGATGATTCCACCGTGCTGGAGGCGGTCGATGATCTGGCCACCAATTATTACCTGTGTGCGCATACGCCCACCCAGCATGCGGCGCTCGCCTGTTTCACGCCGGAGAGCCTGGCTGAGTGCGAAGCCCGCCGTCAGGAGCTGCTGAGCCGTCGGCGCATCGTAATTGATGGTTTGAAGCGCATCGGACTGCCGGTCGAAGTGGAGCCGAACGGCGCGTTCTATGCCTACTTCAACATTTCCCGTACCGGATTGGATGCATGGACGTTCTGCGAGCGTGCGCTGGACGAGGCTCACGTGGCGTTGACTCCCGGCCGTGATTTTGGCGCCGCCACCGCCGATACGCATGTTCGGCTGAGCTATGCCGCTTCTCGCGAGGCGTTGTCCGAAGGTTTGGAGCGACTCGACAGGTTCGTCGAATCGCTGTAATGGGCGTGGATATGTACAGTAGTCGCGTTTGTGTTAGGTAAGGTCAGGAATCATGGTCAATCTGCGTTCGCATACCACGCGACTCGGTGTGCTTGATATCGGTTCAAATACCATCCATATGTTGATTGTCGATGCAGCTCCGGGCGCGCGTCCCGATCCCGAGGCCAGTACCAAATCAACGGTGCGCCTGATGAAGTATCTCAAGGATGACGGCTCAATCAAGAAGTCCGGCATCGAGGCGATTCTGGCCGCCGTTGCCCAGTGCATGAAACTGGCTGAAGAATATGAGATCACTCAGTTGCTGGTCATGGCCACGTCCGCTTTGCGCGAGGCGCCGAACGGCAACAAGGTGATTCATAAGATTGAAGAGATGGTCGGTCAGGGCGTGACCGTGCTGTCAGGCAATGATGAGGCGCGTCTGACGTTCCTGGCCGCACGCCGCTGGTATGGTTGGGATGCCGGCCGACTGCTGGTGCTGGATATTGGCGGCGGCTCGCTCGAAGTGGCGATGGGCTCCGATGAAGAGCCGACTGTGGCGCTTTCCGTGCCGGCAGGTGCCGGCCGTGTGACCACCGAGTTCCTGCCTTCCGGTATGGCTACTCCCGAGGAGCTGGAGGGCGTGCGCAAAGATGTGCGTAAGATTCTGGCGCCGATGGTCAAGGTGTTCCCGCAATCCAAACATCCGAACCATGCCGTTGGCACGTCCAAGACCTTCCGTTCGCTGGCTCGCTTGTGCGGCGCGGTGATGCGTGCGCCTGGGCGTGAAGATACGTGGATCATGACCCGCGAGCAGCTGGAGGATTGGATTCCTCGCCTGGCGGCGATTGCTCCCGAACAGCGCGTGGCGTTGCCCGGTATCACGCCTGAGCGCACAATGCAGATTGTGGGCGGCGGCGTGGTTGCTGACGAGATCATGAAGGCCCTGAACATTCAGGAAGTCGAAATCTGCCCGTGGGCGTTGCGCGAAGGCGCCATCCTGCGTTGGCTCGACCAGTTCGGCCGCACCCGTCTCGGTTTTTGACGCTTTCTCTGCTCCCGCCAGCGGGAGCAAGTATTACCCTACCGAAATCGTAGCGAGTAGTGCCGCGTGATCGGAGCCTGCGATTTTGGCGATTTGGCATTGCCCGGCCGTCATACCAGTGTCCAGCACCACATGATCGATGCCGGCAAACGTTGGCAGATAGCTGCGGTTTGTTGGCCAGGAGAACGTGAAGCCATGTCCGGACTGGTGGGCTGCGTCGACGAATCGATTGCCCAGAAATTCGCGGAATGGCGTGTGATCGTAGGTGGCGTTGAAGTCGCCCATGAAAATATAGCGGGCGTCCGTGTGACTGCGCATCAGGCCAAGTTCGTCAAGCGAACGTTTCCATTGTCCCCAGTATCCGGTCACGGGTGCGGTGGTGTGCACGGAGACGAAACGAATCTGGTTGCCTCCCATGTCCACTGTGCCGGAGGGCATGAATGAGGCGCTGGAATTCACCTCGTCGTCGACCACGTCCTTAAGTGGTGCTGCAGACCAGAGGCCGTTGCCATACACGCCATCGGACGAGGATACGTGCGCATACGGCAGATAATGTTCAATGCCGGCTTCGTTCAGCTGCTTGACGAAATCATCCGTGGTCTCCTGCAGCGCGAGCACTTCCACGCGCTGATCGCGTACCAGATTGACGATGGATCGGGCGTCGGCCTGCCCCTTGTAGACATTGAAGGTCATCACGCGGGCATAGGCGTCGGCGGTGTGCGCTTCGGCCGTGGCTACGGCGTTCTGTGCGTCTTGGGAAAGTGAGTTGGTCGGGAAGAAAAACGGGTACTGCCAGTAGACGTTCAGTCCGAGGGCGGCAACGGCAATCAATGCCGCCAATGGGCGGCGCAATGGCATGGCCAGCAACAGTGCAAGCAGTGCAAGCAAGGTGAACCATGGTGTTGCCGACACTACGATTGGGATGAACGGCCAGGTTTGGATATCCGAGGGCAAGGCGCGTGCGGCGGTGCAGATAAGGGCAGTCATGGCCAGCAGCAATGTCAGCGTGCCGAAGAAATGGTGACGCTCATGAGGTTTGAGTGCCGACTGTGATACAGGACGGGAATAGGATTTGTTTCGTTGCGCGGACTTGGACTGCGAACGGGTGGTTTGAGGGCGTGCGGACTTCCCTTTGGTTGTGGTTCCTCTGGTGGTGTTCCGTGACTGTGCCATATCGCCTTTCCTGCGTTGATTTGCTTTGTGGGGAACGTCGATGCATGGTGATGCAGCTTGTCCCATGACCTGCCACTGTACCTTGTTCGACTTGTGAATCGACATTGCGCCGGCGGCGGCAGCGCGGTTCCGTACCAAACCGGCACGAATTGTGGGCTGGGCGACTGCCCGTGTACAATGAAACGTCGTTGCCCGAGTAGCTCAGTGGATAGAGCACCGCTCTCCTAAAGCGGGTGTCGTCGGTTCGAATCCGATCTCGGGCACTTGCGCTCCTGATGGTCATTATGCGGACGGCTATCCATGCATTGAACTTGTGGCCCGCGAATGGACGATGCTGCGCTATGACTGGAAACCATGAGTGAAGACAAGCAGTATGACTTCTATGTGGCCGGCCCGTTTTTCAATCCCGAACAGACGGCGAGCATGGAACGGTTGGAGAAGGTGCTGGAGGATCACGGCAGGACACTGTTCAAGCCGCGATTCGCCAGCCAAATCGAGGAGGTCGGCCCCGAGGGCTGCTTCAACGATGACATTCAGGGCATCAACGCATCCCAAGCGGTTGTTGCCAATCTTATGGATGAAGACCCCGGCACCATGTTCGAGGTCGGGTATGCTCACGCGCTTGGTATTCCGGTATACGGCTATTTCGAAAACCTGACGCCGATGGATCGCGTGAATCTGATGATTGCGCAGGCGGTCGAGCTGGTATTCGCTGGGCCGGATGACGTGGCAAAGTATCTGGAGACCGGCGAACATACGGAGATCGACTATATTCAGTTCTGAAACGTGAGAGTCGCAACGCGGGTGGTCAGTGGTGATTGCCCGCGTAAATCCGCGCATGAATACTGGTTTTCTGCCGATATGTTGTCGAATAACCGCGCATACGGTTTCTCGTGAAGCATAATGGCGAATGAAAGGCGAGCCCAGGTCATCGGGTCGGTTCGCGGATTTGCGCTGTTAAGGAGATATCATGGCAAATCAGTCCCCATCCAATATTGCCGACAATCTTATGAAAAGTGCGGGCAGCGCCACTCATGCGGTCGTTGCGTTGACCGATAAAGGCCCGCTTGCCGGCTTCAAAAAGTTCCTTTCCCGCGGTTCGATGATTGATATGGCCGTTGGTGTGGTTATAGGCTCCGCGGTTACCACCGTGGTCACTTCCATTGTCGATAACCTCATCAGCCCGCTGCTCGGCATGATCGGTGGCGTGCCGGATTTGTCTGGTCTGCTGACCATTACGTTCAATAACTCGACCATTTCGTTCGGCGCTATTCTGAATGCTTTGATTAACTTCCTGCTCATCGGTGTGGCCGTATACTTCTGCGTGATTCTGCCTATCAACAAGTTGCGTGACCTGACCGCCGCTCAAGATGAGGCCGAAGCCAAGGAAGAAGGCCCAAGTGTCGAAGAACAGACGCTCGCCACGTTGCAGGAGATTCGCGACGAGCTGAAAAAGAGCAACGGCTCCATTGGCTGAGTCTGGACTGGGCATGTAAACATTGAGTTGCCGCATGGCCTCGCATTCCAGTGGATGCCGGTGTGCGAGGCCATTTGCATTGGGCGTGCAGCGTCAATCGGCGTGTTTTGTATCCTCCGTGGAGTTACATGGGAATATGCCTGAAAACATCGCCGATAAGGCCAATAACGATACTCGTATCGTCAAGCAGTTCACCAATCCCGTCAAGGAGCCGATCGACAGCGACATCAACCTGTTCGATTTGCTCGATGAGCGAGCCGAGCGCGATCCCGATGGCGCCATGATCGAATATAAAACTGAGGAAGGCACCTGGCAGCCGTACAGCGCCCTGGTCTTCCGTGACATGGTCATCGATCTGGCCAAAGGCCTGATTGGTCTGGGCGTCAACAAGGGCGACTCCGTGGCCATCGTGTCTCGCACGCGTTGGGAGTGGACCGCTCTGGATATGGCGATCATGTCCATCGGCGCACTCACCGTGCCGGTATATGAGACCAACTCCGCCAGCCAGGTCAGCTGGATTTTCAACGATTCCAAGGTCACGCTCGCCATCGCCGAGGATGACGGTCAGCGCGACAAGATTGAATCCGTGCGCAGCGAGGTACCCACCCTGCGCAACGTGTTCGTCATCGAAGCAGGCGGCCTGAACGCCATCAAGACCTATGGCGAAAGCGTCACCGATGCCGAATTCTGGGAATACAAGAACGCCTCCCACGGCGACGACCGCGCCACCATCGTTTACACGTCCGGCTCCACCGGCACCCCGAAAGGCGTGGAGCTCACCCACCGCAACTTCGCGTTCCTGGTGCGCTCCGCCCTGCAGTACATGCCTCGTGCCGGCGCATGGCCCAACCGCCGTCTGCTGCTGTTCCTGCCCCTGAGCCATGTGTTCGCCCGATTCATGGAATTCTTCAGTTTTGGCGGCACCATTTCTCTGGCCCTGAGCTCCAATATGAAGACCATGGTCAAGGACTTCGAGACCTTTGGTCCCACGCTGCTGCTTGCCGTGCCGCGTGTGTACGAAAAGGTCTACAACGCCGCTTCCCAGCGTGCCGGCAGCGGTTTTGCGGGCAAGATGTTCATGCGCGCCGTCGAAAACGCGCGTGAATGGTCCAAGGCCGAGCAGAAGGGCGAGAAGCTGCCGCTTCCCGGTCGTGTTGCTCACGCTTTCTACGAGCAGGTGGTGTACAAGAAGATTCGTACCATCTTTGGCCCGAACGCCGACTTTGCCATCACCGGTGGAGCCCCGATGGATTCCGAGCTCTCTCACTTCTTCAACGGCATTGGCATGCCGGTGCTGGAAGGCTACGGCATGACGGAAACCTGTGGTCCGGTGTGCGTGAGCTTGCCGGAAGACAATCGCATCGGCACCATCGGCATGCCGATGTGCGGCATCACCGCCGGCATCGCCGAGGATGGCGAGCTGGTAGTCAAGGGACCGCTGGTGTGCAAGGGATACCACAACAACCCTGAGGTCACTACCCAGCAGATCACTGATGGTTGGCTGCATACCGGTGATTTGGGTGATATTTCCGAAGACGGATTCATTTCCATCACTGGCCGTAAGAAGGACCTCATCATCACCGCTGGCGGCAAGAACGTGTCGCCTGGCCTTCTGGAGGCTTCTGTGATGACCTCTCCGGTGGTCAACCAGTGCTTGGTTATTGGAGACAAGAAGCCGTTCGTGGCTGCCTTGGTCACGCTGGATTTGGTGGATGCCAACAATTGGCTGGAATCCCAAGGTGCCAAGCCGGAGCCGGATTTGGATGCCTTGGCCAAGAACGCCATTGTTCATGCCGAAGTTGAGCGTGCGGTGAATGCCGCTAACGAAGGTGTCTCGCGTGCCGAATCGATTCGTAAGTTCGAGATTCTGCCCGATGAGTTCACCGAAGCCAACGGTATGCTCACTCCGAGTCTGAAGACTCGTCGCGCGCAAATCGTCAAGCACTATCAGGAGCTCATCGACAGCGTAATCTACGTGCCGCTCAAGAAGTAACCAGTAAGTTTACAGGAAACAAGCTCCCTCTGAAGAGGGAGCTGTCGAGCGGCAGTGAGACTGAGGGAGAGAGCTGCGGCTCATCCGTGAAAAACAATAAGGCCAGGTGTATCGCGCACCTGGCCTCAGCTCCATTCAGTCCAGAATCGCCGAAACGTAGTCGGCGGCGGCTTGGTCAAGGGCGTCATCGGTGATGGTGGCCGTACCCTGCACCAGGAACGGCTTGGCGTATTCCATGCCGACCTTATATGCCACAACTTCAAATGGGCTCAGTAGGTCATCCATAGTGCGGCCGTATTCGCCATCTTTCTGATACTTGGCAGCACCGGAACCGGTGGTGACCACCAGTTTGAGTTCCTTGCCGCGCAGTGCGTAGCTGCCACCATAGGCCCATCCTGCGGTGATGACCCGATCCTCCCACTCCTTCAGCAGGGCGGGGGAGGAATACCAGTAGAACGGGAATTGCAGAATCACACTATCGGCTGCCTCGAGCAGTTCGTGCTCGTGATCGACGTTGACGGCGAAATTGGGGTATTCGGCGTACTCGTCGCGGATGGTGATGTCTTCTTCGCCTTGAGCCTTCAGCTCGGCAATCAAGCGGGCATTGACGCGGGAGCCGTTCTGCAGGTGGGGATGGAATACAAGAATCAGTGTTGACATTGATTTGTTCTTTCTCATGTGGTCGGCGTATTGCCGACGGTACGATTGCATGAATTGATGTTGGAATCAGTCCAGATTGGATTGCGTTCCTGCTGTGGCTTCATTAGCAGCCTGATCGGCCTGAGCCTGATCGAGCTTGGCACGTACATCATTGAGCAGGCTCTGGGCTCGTTTGGCCAATGCTTCACCGATTTCCCACTGGCGCATGGATTGATCGAGATTCAGTCCGCCGGTTTCCAGCGACTGAACGGCTTGGATGAGCTTATCTCGAGCCTCCTCATAAGGCATCTGCGCAATGAGCTCGCGTTCTTTGTCTGATAGTGAGGACGCAGGGGTGGTGTTGGTGTTATCGGTCATGGTGTGTGCTCCTTATCTATATACGCATTAAGTTTCTCTTGCAGCAGCTCTGTGAGCGTTCTTACGCTGCGGCAGATGTGGTTGTGGCTGTGATGACACCCTTCTTCAAGGTTACGGTGATGTCGTCTCCGATATGAGCGGTGGAAGCGTCATCGAGTACGGTGCCATCGGCGGTTTGCACCACGGCATAGCCGCGGTTGAGCGTGGACTGGGGACTGAGGGCGGTCAGTGAGGCATGCGCCTTCTCGACGGTGAGCTGAGCGTCGTCCACGATTCTTCGCAGGCCGATATCAAGGCGCTGTATGGAATCGTCAATCAAGCGCTGATGCGGCTCCAGCATGGTGAGAGGTTGCGTCAGGCTGGGACGGTTTGCGTATCCCTCGATGAGGCGATCTTCGTTATCCACTCGTGAGCGAATTCTCAGACGCATACGGTCGATGGCTCCGGTAATGAGCTGCGTCTGTTCGTTGACGTCCGGCACCACACGTTTGGCCGCGTCCGTAGGGGTTGAAGCACGCAGGTCGGCAACCAGATCCAGGAGGGTCCAATCGTCTTCATGTCCGATGGAGGAAATCAATGGTGTGGTACAGGCATATGCGGCACGCACTACGCGTTCATCCGAGAAGCCCATGAGGTCCTCGAATGAGCCGCCTCCTCGAGCCACGATAATGACATCCACATCTGGATCGGTGTCTAGTCGTGCAATCGCTTGTGCGACTTCGCCGGGGCATTGCTCACCTTGCACATGCACATGAACAACCTTGAAGGTGACCGAGGGCCAGCGAAGATTCACGTTAGTGATGACATCTCCCTCGGCTCGTGCCTGTGGGGCGCAAATTAGGCCAATGGTCTTGGGAAATTCGGGCAGAGGGAGTTTATGGTCTGCGTCAAATAGGCCTTCTCCTTTGAGTCGCTTGCGCAATTCGTCGATCATGGCCTTGAGGCTGCCACCTGCGCCGACTTTAAGAATGGTGTCTCCGCGCAAAGAGAGGGAGGTGCGCTTCATCCACAGGTTGGGCTTGCCGTGAATGACCACGCGATCGCCTTGAACGAATTGCCGGGCCGTGTCGGCAAACCGTCCAAAGCCATTGACCTCCATTGCGATGTCTTCGAAATCGTCGCGCAGGGTGATATACGCCGAACCGGCCCGTCTGGTGTTGATCTGGGTAATCTGGCCCGTGACCCACGCGGACGGCCAGCGCTCCACCGCCCCATAGAATTTCTGGCTCAGCATGCTGACCGGCCAGGGATTCTGCGCGGTGGTCTCTGCGGCAAGCCTTGGGAGCTGGTCGACCGGCCGCGGGCCGTCGGGCAGGTTGACGGTTCCCTGCCCGGCTTCGGTGGCCGTGTTGGGGCCAAAACCGGCCGAGGCCAAAGATGCGGCGGTCGGCGACTGGCCCGTGTTCGAGTAACCCATTGCAGTAGTCATGCCCTTAACTATAAGTGCGGTGGGCGATGGCGGTAGAAATCTACCGGTCCTGTGATGGGTGCGTCATGCTTGTCGTATGGAGGCGGTGACGACGCTTTGTTGTCCCGTCCAAGAAGATGGGTACTGCCGAAAGGAGAGGAATCGATGGAAGGTGGAGTGCGACACGCGAGGGAAGAAACAGTTACGCTAATCACACAGATGTAGTTTTGGCGGAAAATAGCCAAAAACCACTATAAATAGTTCAACACACCCTTGTTGGACACTAGATATAGGGGTGAGCTTGCCGTATTCTTCTAGAGGTTCAAGAAAACGACATCAATGTAATTTCGTATGGCCCACGACGAGTGCGGCTGAAAACGCGGGGTCCGCAAGGCCGCGCGGGATGAGGAAAGGGGTGCCCGATGGGCGCACAGGTGCTGGAGGAGAACGTCACCAACAATGGGACCAAGGCGGCCGCGAAGGCCTCCACCGTTCTCGTTGAGAAGCGTGATGGTCGTGTGGTCGATTTTGACCCCATCAACATCATCTCTGCGATCAAGTCCGCCTTCGGCGACCTGAACAAGGAAGTCGGTCCCGAGGAAGATGCCATGATCCGCGGCTTCGCCGATCAGGTCGAAGGCGAGATCAAGGAACGTTACGCTGGTCCCGCCAAGATCGAGGATATCCAGAACCTCGTTGAGCACGCCCTCATTGATGCCCACCTGTACGACGTGGCTCGTGCCTACACCAATTACCGTCTCGACAAGGACATCCAGCGTGCCAAGGCCACCGATGTCAACGAGGCCGTCTCCCGCTTCATCAACCACGATCCGACCCTAATCCACGAGAACGCCAACAAGGATTCCAACGTCTACTCCACCCAGCGTGATTTGCTGGCTGGTGCCGTGTCCAAGGCCGCAGCGTTCAACATGCTGCCGCCGGCCGTGTCCAACGCCCACATGAAGGGCGACATCCACTTCCACGATGCCGACTACTCGCCGTTCACCGCCCAGTCCAACTGCTCCCTGCCGAACTTTTGGGACATGCTGGCCAACGGTTTCACCCTGGGCAACGCTCCGATGGCATCCCCGAAGTCCATCGCCATCGCCGCCACCCAGATCACTCAGATCATGAAGGATGTGGCTTCCAGCCAGTATGGTGGCCAGACCGCCAACCGTGCCGACGAGCACCTTGCTCGGTACGCCAAGAAGGACTACGAGAAGTTCCTTGAGGAAGCCCGTGAGACCATCCCCGACGGCATGCCGGTTGAATTCGCTCGTCGTCAGGTCGAGAGCGCCAAGAAGAACGAGCCGGCCAAGCTGCACTTCGGTTCCCGCGAGCCGCTGCCGATGGACACTCCGTTCCACACTGACGTTGACGAGCTGGAGCAGGAGCGCGAGATTCTCGCCAAGATTCGTACCCGCAAGGCCATCTACGATGCCATGCAGACCATGGAATACCAGATCAACTCCAACCGTGTATCCAACGGCCAGACCCCGTTCGTCACCGTCGGCTTTGGTCTCGGTACCGACTGGTTCTCCCGTGAGATCCAGCGCGCCATTCTGCTCAACCGCATCCGCGGCCTCGGCAAGGAACACCACACCGCCATCTTCCCGAAGCTCGTCTTCACCGTCAAGCACGGCGTGAACGCCGATCCGGGCGACCCGAACTACGACTTGAAGCAGTTGGCACTCGAATCCGCCACCAAGCGGATGTACCCGGACGTGGTGTTCTATGAGAACATCGTCAAGATCACCGGTTCCTTCAAAGCCCCGATGGGTTGCCGTTCCTTCCTGCAGGGCTGGATCAATCCTGAGACCGGCAAGGACGAGGAAGACGGTCGTATGAACCTCGGTGTGGTCACCGTCAACGTGCCGCGCATCGCCATCGAGTCTCACGGCGACAAGGCCCGCTTCTGGAAGCTGTTCGACGAGCGTATGGAAGTGGCTCACCAGGCTCTGCAGTTCCGCATCATGCGTTGCAAGGAAGCCACCCCGGTCAATGCTCCGACACTGTTCCGTTTTGGTGCTTTCGGTCGTCTCGGTGCCAACGATAACGTAGACGCTCTGTTCAAGAATGAGCGCGCCACCGTTTCGCTCGGTTACATCGGTCTTGCCGAGACCACTGCGGTCTTCTACGGCAAGAACTGGATCCGTGACCATGGCTGGGATCCGGAAGGCAAGGAATTCGCGCTGTCCATCGTCAAGCGCATGAACGAGCTGTGCAAGCAGTGGAGCAAGTCGGAAGGCTACCACTACTCCGTGTACTCCACCCCGGCGGAGTCCCTGACCGATCGCTTCAACCGCATGGATCGCGAGAAGTTCGGCCGTATCGAGGGCGTGACCGACCACGACTTCTACACCAACTCCTTCCACTACCCGGTATGGCTGCAGCCCACTCCGATGGAGAAGCTCAACTACGAGAAGGACTTCCCGTACTACGCTTCCGGTGGCTTCATCAACTACTGCGAGTACCCGTGCCTGCAGGACAACCCGAAGGCCCTCGAAGCCGTATGGGATTACGCCTACAACATCGGCATCGGTTATCTGGGTACCAACACCCCGATCGACCACTGCTTCGTGTGTGGCTTCCAGGGTGATTTCGAGCCGACCGAGGAAGGCTTCAAGTGCCCGGAGTGCGGCAACTCCAACCCGGACAAGTGCAATGTCACCAAGCGTACCTGCGGCTACCTCGGCAGCCCGGTCCAGCGCCCGATGGTGCACGGCCGTCACGAGGAGATTGCCCACCGTGTCAAGCACATGAGCGGCGAAACTGGCCGCGTGACCCTGGACGACGGCACCACCCACGAGTGGTTCGAGGAAGCTAAGTAAGGTTTATACTCGCTCCCGCTGGCGGGAGCTGTCGAGCGTAAGCGAGACTTAGGGTGGTCATCCTTATAGTGTTGACCACCCTCAGTCCGTTTGATGACGGACAGCTCCCGCCAGCGGGAGCCAGTGCATTTTCCGCAAGGAGGGAATCATGGCCGTGACAACCAAGCCCGAACCCAAGCGCCATGACTTTGCGGCCGGCGAGACCGGACGCGGCCCCTCCATACCTTCCAATGGCCTGGCCAATGATCCGAAAGCCGGTCAATGGGATGGTCGGCGCATGTCCAAGCGCATGATTGCCGACTACAAGACCTTCATCGTCACCGACGGCGAAGGCGTGCGCAACTCCATCTATGTTTCCGGTTGCCCTTTCCACTGCGTCAATTGCTTCAACGCCTCCATCTGGGATTTCCAGGCCGGCCACGAGTACACGCAGAAACTCGAAGACAAGATCATCGAAGATCTCAAAGCCCCATGGGTGCAAGGCATTACGTTTCTTGGTGGCGAGCCGTTCCTCAACACCCCTGTGCTAGTACCTCTCGCACAGCGCATTCGCAAGGAATTCGGTCATACCAAAGATATCTGGTCATGGACCGGCTACACGTGGGAAGAACTCATGCGGCCGGGTGAAACCCCAGACAAACTCGAACTGCTGCACCTTATCGACATCCTTGTCGACGGTCGCTATCTCAAAGACCAAAAAGACTCGTTGTTGCAATTCCGCGGTTCCAGAAACCAACGCATCCTTGACGTGCCCAAATCCCTTGCGGCCGGCAAGCCCATCATCTGGGCCAAACTGCACGATCAGGAACGCGACATCCCTTCTATTTATCTGAAAGATCGCGAAGCCGGCGAAGACCAGCAAGCCTCGTAGTAGCTTTTCATTAACTCGCACTCAGCAATATCGTCGAAACTGTTGGGGAACGCCCTTCCCGTGAGCGAAATCACCTCCGCCCGCGTCATGTTGGGTAGGTGGTCGGACTAATATTCCGTAAGAAGTAGCCGGGCGAAGCCGTCCGCAGGGTATCTGCCAGCCGTCCCGAAACGGTTCCTGATGCCTCGTGACGTGCACTCCCGGAAGTCGGAATTAAGAGGAACACATGGTTGACATCGTCACTGACGCGAGCGTAAAGCCCGCTTCACGCCCGAAGCCCCTGCGTGTGGGATTGGACATCGGTTCCACCACCGTCAAGGCCGTGGTGCTTGATCAGTCCGATTCCCTGAAAGACACCCTATTTTCCGATTACCGACGTCACCATGCCAATGTGCGTGCCACCGTTGCCGGTCTGCTCGCGGACATCCATAAAAAGCTCGTGGAACTAGGTCGAGGCGATGAACCGATTCGCCTGTCTATCACCGGTTCCGGCGGTCTGGCGCTTGCTGACAATCTGCATGTGCCTTTCATTCAGGAGGTCATCGCCGAAACCGAGGCGATTGATAAGGAGTACCCGCAAGCCGACGTCATCATCGAGCTCGGCGGCGAGGACGCCAAAATCACCTACCTGAAACCCACCCCTGAACAGCGTATGAACGGTTCGTGCGCAGGCGGCACCGGCGCGTTCATAGACCAGATGTCCACGCTGCTTGACACCGACGCCGCAGGCCTCAACGAGATGGCCAAGAGCTACGAGAACCTGTATCCGATCGCCTCGCGTTGCGGCGTGTTCGCCAAAACCGATCTGCAGCCGCTGATCAACGACGGCGCGGCCAAGCCTGATCTCGCCGCCTCCATCTTCACCGCAGTGGCCACGCAGACCATCGCCGGCCTGGCTTCTGGCCGCCCGATCCACGGTACCGTCATCTTCCTCGGCGGCCCGCTGTTCTTCATGTCCGAACTGCGCGCCGCCTTCCAGCGTGCCCTTGAAGGCAAGGTCGACGAGTTCATCGTGCCGACCGACGCCCACCTGTATGTGGCCTACGGTTCGGCATTGCAGGCCGACATGGATTCCGACGATCAGGGCCACCATTTCGAGGCCTACACCTGCGACGAAATCCTGAAGCGTTTGGACGAGCTGAAGAACCTGCCCTCCAACACGCCCACCATGCCGCCGCTGTTTCCCACCGAGGCCGACCGCGAGGACTTCAACAAGCGCCACCATAAGGAACACATCCACATCGGCACCCTCGAAGGCGCGCATGGCCCGCACTTCCTGGGCATCGACGCCGGTTCCACCACCATCAAGGCCACGCTCGTCAACGACGACCGTGAAATCGTCTGGTCCAGCTACGCCAACAACGAAGGCAGCCCGCTGACCGCCGCCATCAACATCGTCAAGAAGATCCAATCCGAGCTGCCCGAAGGCGCATGGATCGCACGCTCCTGCGCCACCGGTTACGGCGAAGGCCTCATCACCACCGGCCTGCACCTGGACGAGGGCGTGGTGGAGACCATGGCCCACTATCGTGGTGCCGAAATGGTCAGCCCCGGCGTCACCGCCGTCATCGACATCGGCGGCCAGGACATGAAATATCTGGCCATCACCGACGGCGTCATCGACTCGATCGCCGTCAACGAAGCCTGCTCGTCCGGCTGCGGCTCGTTCCTGCAGACCTTCGCCATGTCTATGGGGCTGACGATTCAGGAATTCACGCAAAAGGCTTTGGCATCCACCCATCCGGTGGACCTTGGCTCGCGTTGCACCGTGTTCATGAACTCCTCGGTCAAGCAGGCGCAGAAGGAAGGCGCGTCCATCGAGGACATCGCCGCAGGGCTGTGCTACTCCGTGGTGCGTAACGCCTTGTACAAGGTCATCAAGCTGCGTGATTCCGGCGAACTCGGCGACACTGTGGTGGTCCAGGGCGGTACGTTCCTCAACGACGCCGTGCTGCGCGCCTTCGAGCTGCTCACCGAACGTCAGGTCACCCGCCCGAACATCGCCGGCCTCATGGGCGCGTTCGGCGCCGCCCTGACCGCCCGCATGCACTATCAGGATGAGGCCGACCACTTGGATGTGGTGGTTAAGGCCGATGGGTCCGAGGAACGGTCCGAGGCTGAGCCCGCACTCAAGTCCGAGCCCAAGGCCGCAGCCTTCAAGAAGACCGAGCCGGCCAAGCCCGAAGTCCATGTCGTTGTCGTGGACGGTGTGACCCACACCGCCAGCTCCATCCTGACCGGCGACGCACTCGACAATATGAGCATGACCACCGAGCGTGACGTGTGCAAGCTGTGCCAGAACCACTGCAAGCTCACCATCACCACGTTCTCTGATGGTTCGCGCTTCGTGACCGGCAACCGTTGCGAACGCGGTGGCGACGCCAAGAAGAAGCGTTCCGACCGTCCGAACCTGTACGACTACAAGTACAAGCGTTGCTTCGCCTACCGCCGTTTGACCGACAAGAAGGCCACTCGTGGCGAGATCGGCATTCCGCGCGCCCTCAACATGTACGAGAACTACCCGTTCTGGTTCACGCTGCTCACCTCGCTGGGCTTCAAGGTGATGATTTCCGGCCGTAGCTCCCATGAACTGTTCGAGACCGGCATCGAATCCATCGCTTCCGAAAACATCTGCTACCCGGCCAAGCTGGTCCACGGCCATATCAAGTGGCTGATCAACAAGGGCATCAAGACCATCTTCTACCCATGCGTGAGCTACGAGGAGAACCTCGTGCCCAACACTGACAATCATTACAACTGCCCGGTTGTGGCCAACTATCCGCTCGTCGTCGGCGCCAACATGCCTGAGCTGCGCGAGGATGACGTGCGTTACATGCACCCGTACTTCAACCTTGCCAACCATGAGCTCATGGTTGACCGCATCGTCGAAGAGTTTGCGTGGGCCAACGTGACCCGCGAAGAGGCCGAAACCGCGGTCAAGGCCGCCTATGCCGAAGACAAGGTCTTCAAGCATGACGTGCAGCAGGAAGGTTTGACCGCGCTCGCCTATATGAAAGAGCACAACTGCCGAGGCATCGTGCTCGCCGGCCGTCCCTACCACATCGACCCCGAAATCAACCACGGCATCCCTGAGACCATCTGCTCGCTCGGCATGGTGGTACTCTCCGAGGATTCCATCTGCGAACTGCAGCCGGGGGAGAAGCTCAACCTCACCGAATTCCTTTCCGAGGGCGAAGCCGACCCACGTTCCAAGAACGCCGCCGGATTCCGCCATGTAGGCGACCGCACGGTCACCAAGATGCCGTTGCGCGTCACCAACCAGTGGGCCTACCACTCCCGCCTGTACGCGGCCGCACACTTCGTGGCCTCGTATCCGGGCCTCGAGCTTGTGCAGCTCAATTCCTTCGGTTGCGGCCTCGACGCCATCACCACTGATCAGGTGGCCGAGATTCTGGCCGACAAGGCGGACGTGTACACGCTGCTGAAGATTGACGAGGTCTCCAACCTGGGTGCAGCCAAGATTCGACTGCGCTCGCTCAAGGCCGCCGTCGAGGAACGCGAAGCCAATAAGGCTCGTGAAGAAGCTGCGGCCAAGGCTTTGGAAGACCAGCAGGCCGCTGCTGAGCGTGCCGCTGAGGAGGCCAAGGTCAAGGCCGAGTCCGATCTTGAAGCGGCCAAGGCCGTACTTGCTGAAGCGCAGGCCGCCGTTGAAGCCGCGCAGAAGAAGGTCGATGCTGAGGCCAAGGCTGTGCAGGACGCCGCCAAGACGGCACAATCTGCACAGTCTGCGTCCGTACAGGGTCCCAAGCCCACCGGCTTCCGCAGGACCGGTTCCACCGCGCCGACTCCAGGCCGTCAGATTCTGCTCGATACGACCATGGCCGCCAACCCGAATCTCACCAAGTCGATGCGTGAGGCCTCCAAGCGTGCCGCCGAACGCGACCTACAGGCCGCAGTCGCCCACAAGAATGGCACTTCGGACGGCACCACCGGCGTGGCGAACGCCAAGAATGCCAAGAAGTCCGGCCACAACAACGCCACCATGTCCCGATACGCGCATCGTGAGAAGTTCGTCAAGGACATGAAGAAGAACTATACGATTGTTGGCCCTCAGATGAGCCCGATTCATATGTCCTTGGTCGAAGCGGTGATTCGTTCCGGTGGGTATAAGTTCGACATCCTGAAGCACGCGAGCCGTGGCGATGTGGAAACCGGCCTCAAATACGTGAACAATGACGCCTGCTACCCGGCCATCATGGTCGTCGGCCAGCTCATCGACGCGATTCTGGAAGGCAAATACGATCCCGACCATGTAGCGCTCGCCATCACCCAGACCGGCGGCATGTGCCGTGCGACCAACTACTTCGGCCTGATCCGCAAGGCTTTGGTCGATGCCGGCTATCCGCAGATTCCGGTCATCGCCATCTCTACCCAGGGCCTCGAAGATAACCCCGGCTTCAAGGCCACCCCGCCCCTGCTGCACCGTGCCATCAAGGCGCTGATTCTGGGCGACTTGCTCATGAAGTGCCTCTACCGCGTACGCCC
The DNA here is from genome assembly GCF_023656805.1 of Bifidobacterium sp. M3-N-101. Taxonomy (NCBI): domain Bacteria; kingdom Bacillati; phylum Actinomycetota; class Actinomycetes; order Bifidobacteriales; family Bifidobacteriaceae; genus Bifidobacterium; species Bifidobacterium sp. M3-N-101. The sequence continues at coordinate 55,197 of NZ_JAMOKQ010000003.1, read as the reverse complement.
GTATGAGGTGGAGAAAGGTTCGGCCAACAAGCTGTACGAGCTGTGGGACACCATCGTGCGTGAGACCATCGAGCATCACGGCTATTCCAAGACCGCAGCCAAGACGCCGAGCATCAAGAAGGGCTATCTGCCGTATAACGTGCTGGCCAAGGAGATCGTGAAATCCTTTGATGCATTGCCGCTGCGTGATATTCCGCGCAAGGTGCGTGTCGGCGTGGTCGGCGAGATTCTTGTCAAGTACCAGCCGGATGCGAACAACCATGTGGTCGACGTCATCGAATCCCAGGATTGCGAGGCCGTAGTGCCCGGCATCATGGAATTCATGACCACCCGCCCCTACATCACCGACTGGAATGAGAAGAACCTCGGTATGGGTGGTAACAAGACGCTCTACGCCTTGATGCGCAAGGGTCTTGACCTGTACAACGCGCCTATCAAGGCCGCACTGGCCACCTCGCACGGCAAGTTCAAGCAGGACGAGCCGATGCCCGAGCTTGTCAAGAAGGCTGCTGAAGTCACCTCCATCGGTGTACAGGCCGGCGAGGGCTGGCTGCTGACTGCTGAGATTCTGGAGCTTATCGAACAGGGTTGCCCGAATGTGATTTGTGCGCAGCCGTTTGCCTGCCTGCCCAACCATGTGACCGGCCGTGGCATGTTCGGCAAGATTCGTCGTCTGCATCCGGAAGCCAACATCGTCTCCATCGATTACGATCCGGGTGCCTCCGAGGCCAATCAGCTCAACCGTATCAAGCTGATGATTGCCGCTGCCAAGAAGGCCCACAACGCCAAGTTCGCCGAGACCGGCGAGCCGCAGGGCTTCACCTCCGCGGACTGAACGCACATACACTTAAGCTCCCCTCTATGGGGGGAGCTGTCGCGCAGCGACTGAGGGGAGTCTCTAGAGCGAGAAACCGGGCCGGAGCCTGCTATCGGTTTTTCGTATAGCGTATTGCGGGCTTTCGGGCACGCGCGCCGGCCGGCTCGAATACGATACAAAGCATGGTTACTCCCCGAATCAGTTACGCGCACCTACTCGCCAAGCCGAACCCCAAGCATGTCGAGAGCCTGCTCAAGTTCTTTGAGAACGGTCGCTCCCAGCGTGGCACCGGTGGCTTCGGTGTGGAGATCGAGCACCTGCCCGTGCACAACAGCGACGACACTGCCGTAAGCTACTACGAGCCGAATGGCATCGAGGCATTGCTCAAACGCTTGGCTCCGTACTACGACGAGGAGAAGGAATACTGGGAGAACGGCCATCTGGTGGGTCTCGGCCGTTCCGGCGTCGCCGTTTCTCTCGAGCCCGGCGGACAGGTGGAAACCTCAATCGGCATTTTGAAGAAGCCGAGCGACCTCAATACGCTGTACTCCAAGTTCCGTCGCGAGCTCGACCCGATTCTTGACGATCTCGACTTCCGCTTGGTCAACTATGGTTACCAGCCCAAATCCAGCTTTGCGGATGTGCCGGTCAACCCCAAGGATCGCTACGATGCAATGACCGACTACCTCGGCCGCGTGGGTCAGTTTGGCCCCTGCATGATGCGTTGCTCCGCCTCCACTCAGGTCAGCATTGATTATGTGGATGAGCGCGACTCCATCGAAAAGTTGCGTCTGGGCACGGTCATCGGTCCGATTCTGGCCTACTTCTTCCGTAACACCCCGTATTTTGAGGGCGAGACGAACCCATGGCCGCTGCTGCGCCAGCGTATGTGGGATTATCTGGACTTCCAGCGCACCAATGTGCTGCCCGGCCTGTTCGATGATCGCTATGGTTGGGAGGATTACGCCATCGACGTGCTGTCCACGCCGCTTATGTTCGCTGACCTGACCCATACCCCTGAAGCTGTGGCTTCTGGAGCAAGCCCCAAGGAACTGCATCGCCCGGCGTTCCGTGAGAACGCGGGGGAGGTGTACCCAGACCGCGAACTCAACCCGTACGAGATCAACCACATCATCTCCACGCACTTCAATGACGTACGTCTGAAGAACTTCATCGAACTGCGTCACTGGGATTCACTGCCTATCGAGCGTGCCGAGCGTCTGACGGAGATTGTGTCCTCTCTGTTCTACGTGCCTGAGCACCGTGAACGTCTGGAAAGCTACTTCGAGGGCATCAGCGAGGAAGAGGTGTTCGAGGCCAAGGCCAACATTCAGGCCCACGGTCGCGAGGCTTCGCCATACGGCCAGCCGCTCGATTTCTGGAAGGAATTCTTGGGATTGGAGGGCCTCTTGTCCGACATTCCCGGCGATCTGAAGCACCCCGACGTGTTCCAGGAGTAAGCGAAGAAGCATATACAAAAAAAACTATTGCGCGATATCGGTGTCGAAGGCATGACAGAATGTTTTGTTTTGGCACCGTTTTGCATATCCGGCCAAGGATATTGGATGTGGTTGCGCATGGGAGTGGGGAGAATGCGGATAGACTGGCGGATATGACATCTGGGAATTCATTGCAGCATAAGCGTGTTCGCAAGTCGCCGGGGGAACGCCGGCAGGAAATTCTCGATGCCGCCGTGCGACTGATTTCCGAGCGTGGCTACAACGGTACTTCTGTGCAGGATGTGGCCGATGCGGTCGGTGTTACCAAGCAGGGAGTCTTGCGATATTTTCCTAGCAAAGATAACCTGCTTGCCGCGGTGTATCACGAGAATTACAACACGTTTGGCAGTGTGGAAGACTTCATGGCCTCCGGCCTGCCTGGTTCAGGGCCCGATGATTTCAGATTGCCCGCATATCTGAGGTTCTTGGTACATTGCAATTCCACGCGCCCCATGCTTGTTCAGCTGTTCTCGATATTGCAGGTCGAATCGTTCAATCCTGCGCATCCGTTACATGACGAGTTTGCCAATCGTCGGGATTCAATATGGCAATACTATTCGACATACAACTGGAACCTGCCTTCCGAATTCACCTCGTTTGAGGAGGTCCGGCCCACGTTGCGCCATGCTCTGGAGATCATGGATGGTGTGCAACTGAGGTGGTTACGGGGGCCGGCCATTGACTTATGCGATGAATGGGCCGATCTGGAGCCGGCGATATTTCCTTCGCCGATATGGGACGGGTATCGCTGATTCGCTGTGTGCCTTGAACCGATGCTTGTGCTTGATAGCGGCAGTAAGTATGCGGGCGAACGAAGGGGTCGCATACATACGGTCGTTTTGGTGTATGTGATGCGCGCGGCATAAGCGTGTTGTATGCTGTCAATAGATAAACTACCAATTGGTAATTAAAAAACTGTTCGATTTCACTGAGGAAAGCGACTTCGTATGACCGACAACACTACGCCTGCCGCAACTGCTGAAACCTTACCGTACAAGAATCCTGATTTGCCCGCTGGTGAGCGAATCGCCGACTTGCTCTCTCGTATGACACTTGAAGAGAAGGTCGGCCAGATGATGCAGCTTGACGCCCGCGGCGGCGATCTTGAGGATCTCATCGTGAATAAGCATGTCGGATCCATTCTGCATACCAGCCCCGAGGATTTATCTCGTGCCGCCAAGACCGTCAATGAGAAGACGCGTCTGGGCATCCCGTTGATTATCGGAGATGACTGCATCCATGGATACTCCTTCTGGCCGGGCGCCACTATTTTCCCGTCCCAGCTCGGCATGGCTGTCAGCTGGGATCCGGACAAGGTCAAGGCCGCCGGCCGTGCTACCGCCGAGGAGGTCTCTTGTACCGGTGTACATTGGACGTTTTCTCCTGTGTTGTGCATCGCCCGAGATACCCGTTGGGGGCGTGTGGATGAGACTTTCGGCGAAGACCCGATGCTGATCGGCGAACTCGCCTCCGCCATGGTCAAGGGCTATCAAGGCGGTGCCAAGGCCGGTGAGGAACTGCCAAAGAACGCAATCCTGGCCTGCGCCAAACATTTCGCCGGCTATTCCGAAACCCAAGGCGGCCGCGACGCCTCCGAAGCGGACCTCTCCCACCGCAAGCTCGAATCCTGGTTCCTGCCGCCGTTCGAGCGCGTGGCCAAAGAAGGTTGCGGTACGTTCATGCTGGGTTACGAGTCCATTGAAGGCGTGCCGGTCACATTCAACAAATGGTTGCTGACCGACAAGCTGCGCGGCGCATGGAAGTACAACGGCACGCTGATCACCGATTGGGACAACGTCGGCCGCTCGGTATGGGAGCAGCACGTCAAACCCGATTACGTGCACGCCGCGGCAGACGCGGTCAAGGCCGGCAACGACCTGGTCATGACCACCCCGCAGTTCTACGAGGGTGCCATCGAAGCCGTAAAAACCGGTCTGCTCGACGAATCCCTGATTGATGACGCAGTAGCTCGCATCCTAGCTCTGAAATTCCGCCTCGGCTTGTTCGAAGACCCGCGTCTGCCGGACGCCGAACGCATCAAGGCAGTCATCGGTTCGGCCGAACACCAGCAAATCAACCTGGAACTCGCCCGCGAATCCGTCGCCCTGCTGCGCAACGACGGCACCCTGCCGTTCACCGCGAACACGGCCAAGCGCATCGCCGTGGTAGGTCCGCTCGCCGACGACGCCCAGAACCAGCTCGGCGACTGGACCGGCAACTCCGGTCAGGTTTCCTGGATGCCGGACGGCCAGCCGCGCGATATGATCGCCACCGTGCTCGACGGCCTGATCCAGCTCGCCGCCGACGATTGCGAGGTCGTCTACTCGCGCGGCGCGAACGTCATCGACCTCGTGCCCGACCCCGCAGGCGAGTTCTACCCGGACGGCCAGCCCCGCCCGAAGATCGGCGTCTCCGCCGCCGTGGACCAGGCCCTGATCGACGAGGCCGTGGCCAACGCCCGCCAGTCCGATCTGATCGTGGCCGTGGTCGGCGACGTGGTCCAGCTGGTCGGCGAAACCTGCTCCACCGCCACGCTCGAACTGCTCGGCGGCCAGAACGCCCTGCTCGACGCGCTCGCCGCCGTCTCGCGCGAAACCGACAAGCCGATGGTCACCGTGCTCATCAGCTCCAAGCCGCAGGTGCTGCCCGCCTCCATCGTGGGGGAGTACGGCGTGTTCGCCAAGCGCGTCAGCGACCCTGAAACCGGCACCGGCTCCATCCTGTGGGCGCCGAACCCGGGCATGCGCGGCGGCCGGGCCATCGCCGAAATCATCTTTGGCCTGACCAACCCGTCGGGCCGACTGCCGATCACCTTCCCGCGCCACGCGGGCCAGCTGCCGGTCTACTACAACCAGATCCGCGGCCAGCACGGCGACCGGTACGCCGACCTCACCCAGGATCCGGCGTTCGCGTTCGGCGAAGGCCTGAGCTACACGACGTTCGCATACGGCGAACCGACCATCGTGGGCGGCGCAAGCAATGCCGACGGCACCTTTGCCGAAACCGACACTGTGCGCGCCGAAATCACCCTCACCAATACCGGCAAGCGTGCCGGCGTGGAGATCGTGCAGGCCTACATCGGCGACATCGTGACCTCCTACAGCTGGACCGACCGCGAATTGAAGGCGTTCCAGCGCGTCGCACTGGAGCCCGGCGAGACCAAGACCGTCGCCTTCGAGATCCCGGTGGCGAACTGCACGATCGTGGACCCGGACGCCAACCGCATCGTCGAGCCCGGCGAATTCGAACTGCTCATCGGCCACTCCTCGCGCCGTGAAGACCTGAAGCGCACCACTTTCACCGTGGCGTAGATGAGTCAGGCAACGGCTCGGTAATGGCAAAGCGGGATGCGGCTCGATGTCGCATCCCGCTTTTCGGCTTGTTGCGCTGTTGCGTCGCCGCCGGCCGGCGTCAATCGGACGTGGTGATGTGCTCCACATCCCAGCGCACGCCGAGCACTTCGGGCGCGCAACTGGCGTTCGAGCCCTATCAGTGCGCCCAATGCCGTGCCAAGCACGATGCGTACGGTGCAGTCGAGAATAACGGCCAGAGAAAACGTGGTGAACATGAGGATTCACCTCCTGAAAAAAGGCGTCAGGAACTTCCCGCACACCCTACAGCGCCAGCCCGCCTCCCGCAACTGCGTCGCCGCGTTCGGGTGGTTCGAGCTCCGTGCGGTGAGCGGGCCGCGGCCGTATGATGGAAGCGCGGGTGGTCCGGGATTTTCTGCATACGGCGGGAGGCGTCATGGTTCCTATTGAGCACGTGTACGAACAGATTCGTACGTTCGCCGCTGATGCCGGCGCTCGCAAGGTCGTGCTGTTCGGTTCTCGCGCAAAGGGTGTGAACCGGCCTAAAAGCGATATCGATCTTGCCGTGGCCGGTTGCCCCGATTTCAATCGCTTGGAGCAGAACCTTCAGGACAATCTGTGGTCACTGCTTAAAGTTGATGTCATTAATCTGGATGAGCCGATTTCTTCATCGCTGAGGGCGGAGATTGAGCGTAGCGGAAAGGTATTGTATGAAAAAATATGAGAATTACGTTTCCGCACTGAAGTCGCTGCGCAAGGCTCCCGAACAGGATCTCAGCAATGATTTCATCCAGAGCGGCATCATTGACAAGTTCGAGTTGCAGTTTGAGCTTGGTTGGAAACTGTTCAAGGCGCTGCTGGCTTATGAGGGAGACCCTGTTTCCGCTTCCGGTTCTCCGCGAGATGTGCTCAAAACCGCTTTCCAATATTACGATTTCATGGACGAATCGTTGTGGCTGCGTATGCTGCGCGATCGCAATGATTCTGCTCATATCTACGATGAGGAACGCGCCCGGCGTCTTGTAGATGCCATCATCGTTGATTACATCCCCGAATTTGAGCGTGTGAATCAGGGGTTGGTCGTTCGTTACGGCGAAGCATTGAACGATTAGCGCGGGTGACATTAATGGCACTGGGCACGCTGGGCATTGGCGAACAAATCAATGGGGTGAACCTCGGCAACTGGCTGGTACTGGAAAAGTGGATGAAGCCGGGGATTTTTGCCGCCAGCGGCGAAGCGGACGAGACCTGGCTGCATCGGGCTACGGAGTCTGCTGAGTTGGAGGCTCTGCTGACGCGGCATCGCGACACGTATATCACTGAAGCTGATTTTCGGAACATTGCCGCGCATGGCTGCAATCTGGTGCGTATTCCTGTGCCGTATTTTATCTTCGGGGATGTGTCCGGTCATCCGGGCTGCATCGAGTACTTGGACAGGGCGTTCGACTGGGCTGAGCGTACCGGTCTCAAGATTCTTATCGACCTGCACACGGTGCCCGGCTCACAGAACGGATTCGACAACGGCGGCCTCACCGGCGTGGTGCGCTGGCATCATAGCCCGCGAGCGGTCGCCTATGCGTTGAATGTGCTGGCCTGTCTGGCTCGCCGGTATCGCGATCGCGCGGCGCTGTTCGGTATCGAGGTGCTGAATGAGCCGATCGATTGGTTGACGTATGCTACGTCGTCATCGAGCAGGCAGGCAAAGGATAACTTTGAAGCACGGAGGAGTGGGCCGATTCCAATGGTGTTCCTCAAGCGTTTCTACCGTGAGTCGTATCGCCGGTTGCGCCCGATTTTGGCCGAGAACCAAGTCATTGTGTTCCATGACGGCTTCCGACTGGGCCGTTGGCGGGACTGGTTTGTGCGGGAGGGCATGCGGGGCGTCATGCTCGATACGCATATCTATCTGGTCATGGCCGAACATTTTCCGCTATTCCGTATGATTCCGGAGCGATGGATGATGAGCTGTTATAGGCTATTCGTGCGCTGGAATGAACGCCGCATCCGCCGGGCCGCGCGCTATACGCCGGTGATCGTAGGGGAGTGGTGCGTGGCCAACAATCTGGTGAACCGGATGATCGCTAAGCATTCGGGCGATGGCGGTCGCTCCGAGGAAAACGCTATGCACAGTACATCAATCAGAGGCTCTATTTACCGCGAGGTTGCCGCCATGCAGCGCAAAGCGTGGAGCGCATCCGCCGGGCAGATTTATTGGAGCTACCAATTACGTGGTAATCATGATTTCTTGCCTACCATCGACCCACAATCCGACACGTCATGCCTCGACCCTTGGGATTTCACTCACGTCTGGCACGCTGGTTGGATGGTGTAATGAAATGAGAACGAAATTGCTCTCTGGTGGCATGATTCGAGCCAATTGTGTAAGGTAGAGAATGAGCTTCGTGACCCGGCCTATCCTTTGCGGCGGGGTGGGTTGCGGGTTCGAGATGAGAAGTCAGCTGCCGCTGGCACTTGATTCGTCCGCGCGGACGAATACCGCGAAAGCAGGGTGCCTAGCCCAGTGGCTGGGTGATACGGTTGGGCCAACCGAAGCCACTACCGATTCCACTTCGAAAGTAGTGGATGATAGTCATGCAGAAGACTGTAAAACATGGCTTTTCATCTCAGGAGGGACATCTGGCTCAGATGTCCCTCCCTTATTTTTCGGCAAAGGGGGAGCCGTGAATATAACGAAGACAAAGGAGTATGCATTGGCGCAAGCCCATGCTGCGGCTCTCCTGTATCATGAGCGACTTGAAGGCCGTTCAATAAAAATTCACTGTGAAGATGATCTGACTCTTGCCATTGTTTGGGACTCGGGAAATTTCGCTCATCTATGTGGCTTGGATTATTATCTGGATGATTCCAAGCGATGTCGTCTTCCTCCTAGAAAGCTCTATGAGGATTTGCTTAGGGGACGCAGAATCTCACCTAAGCGAGTGAGTCCTCATGGTGATGTGCAATGGTTGAAGAAGAAGGCAGATGTCCTGACCGATGCCATGGATATGTCAAAGGTGACACATGTCGTAGTGTCGGGCAATAGCAGGATCGTACTGTACGCAGGCAATGAGGTCTGGTGCATCGGTCTCGGGCGTATGCGTGATGGGCGGTATTATCCGCAATCGTTGGTAAAGAAATCTTTCGATGAAGTGCGGAAAACGGGTACCGTCACACATATCGTGGCCGCAGTCGAAACGATGGGGCTATAGCCCGAATGAAAGGCCGGCTCAGCGGTAGCCGTTCCAGTGGGGGCGAGGGAACAGGATGTTCTCGTACTGGGACCAGCTGGACATGAAGTCGATGTCTGGCTCGCCAAGCCAGCGGGATTGCAAGCCCTCCATGGCCGAGCCGACGCACATCGACAGCAACCCGATCTTCTGTGGGGTGTTATATTCGGGCGGCAGCTTCCACGGATAGCTGCCGATCTGCGCGCGCAGCCGTCCGCCACGCTGGGCGTAGTACTCGTGCGCCGGGTGATTGGGGTCGATGGCTTCGGCGCGCAGCACCAGATACAGCTGTGTGAGTTGCGGGCGTTTCATGGTGTCCTCGGCGATGGTCCGGTAATACTCGGGCATCAGCAGAGGAGAAAGCTCCCGCTGTTCGGGCGTAAGCGCAAGTTTGCTCTGAATGTAGTCTCCGGCTTCGCTGGAATCTTCGTATCGACGCAGCACCAGCATCAGCAGCCCGTTCTTGTTCTTGACGTATTTGAGCAGCCCGGCCTGCGTGATGCCGACGCGATCGGAGACCTCCTGGATGGTCATGCCGTAATAGCCGCGCTCGGCCACCACTTCGGTGGCGGCATCGGTGATCGCCTTGAGGCGTTCTTCTCCGCGCGTTCCCATGGCATGTCTCCTTTCGTCCGGCTTTGGATGGTCCGCGCCCGGCGGCCCAACTGCGATATGAGCCATGATAGCCGTCATCCCGGCGTGTCTCGCATTGACACGCTAGAAAGTAAGTAGTAACTTACCTAATAACAAAAGTAAGTACTTGCTTACCTTTGGTTCGCCGGTCAGATTCAATGATGGAACCGACCCGGCGCACGCAGGAGGAAACAACAGCGAACATGGAGGTTCGAATGTCCACCCAAACCAAGTCGTCCAGCCGCCCTTGGCTGGTGTTCATCGGCTGCTGCGTATTGTCCCTGGTCGGATTCGGCCTGATCGTCAACACGCCTGGCCTGTACTTCACCGTCCTCGGCGAGACACTGAACGTCTCGCGCACGCAGATCGCATTGGCCTCGTCGATCATGGCTATCGCCGGCGCCGTGACCATGCTGTTCGCGGGCAAGGTCATGAAGATGCTCGATTCACGCATCCTGATCAGCGTGTGCATCGCGGGCGTCGCCGCCCTGTTCCTCGCCCAGTCCTTCTTCAACGCGGTCTGGCAGTTCTACATCTCATTCGCGCTGATGGGCATTCTCTACATCATCCCGATTTCCCTGGCCCCCAGCGTGCTGCTCGCCAACTGGTTCGAAAGCAAGCTCGGCATGGTGATGGGCATCGCCCTTGGCCTGTCCGGCATCGGCGGCACCATCTTCAACCCCGTCGTCTCCTGGTTCATCACCAATCTCGGATGGCAGACCTCCTACCGCCTAACCGCACTGATCCTCGTCATCTGCATCCTGCCGTTCTCCCTGCTGGTGTTCAAGTTCCGCCCCGACGAAGCCAAGGGCGAGCAGGCCTACGGCCATATCGTCTCCGCTGCCGTCGCCGATGACGCCCAGGCCGCCGGCGAGCTGCCCGGCATCGAATCCAAGAAGGCCTACCGCACCCCGACGTTCGTGCTGCTGGTGCTCGTCTCCGTGCTCCTGCAGATTGTGGCCGCGCTGGTCCAGCACGTCTCCAGCCATGAAATCGCCCATGGCCTGACGCTGGAACAGGGCGCACTGGTCGTCTCCGGCATCATGTTCGGCGCCGCGATTGGCAAGGCCACCATCGGCATCCTCCTCGACTATCTCAAGCCGGAACTGACCATCGTCATCTACTCCGCGATCGGCCTCGCCGGCTGGGGTCTCATGGCCGTCGCCACCACGCCCACCCCGGCCATCGCCGCCGGCTTCATGGCCGGACTCGGCCAAGGCGTCGTGCTCGTCGCCCTGCCGTGGGTCATCCGCAAGTCCTTCGGCCAGCGCGATTACAGCGAGATCCTGTCCATCGTCTCCATGTTTGGCGCGGTCGCCTCCGCCATCGCCGTCACCGCGCATGGCGCCGTGTTCGACGCCACCGGCTCCTATGTGCCGTCGCTGGTCGGCAATATGGCCCTGTACGTGGTCGCCGCGGCCTGCATGGTCATCGGATTCCGTATGCGCCCGTTCAAGGAAATCACGAAGCAGGCCAAGTGAGGCCGGGCAAAACCGATTCCAGACAAACGTATATATAAGGAATATAAGGAGTATTCATGAGTGACGCAGACGACTTCATGACCCGATATCTCAACAACATCACCAGCCAGTACGAATCCTCCCGATTCAAGCCGGAATACGAGCCGGCCGACCCCGAAACAACCAAGGTCACCTGCCGCGACGGCGTCGAGCTGACGGTCGACATCTTCCGCCCGGCCACTCCCGGCCCGTACCCGACCATCGTGGTGCGTTGCCCCTACCCGCAGCAGGTCGAGCTGTGGAAGCTGCACGGCGAACATCTCAATCGGCGCGGCTACGCGATGGTGTGCGAATGGTGCCGCGGCACCTACACCTCCGGCGGCACGTGGGAACCGAACGTCAACGAGCGCAACGACGGTGCCGACCTGCTCGCCTGGTGCGAACATCAGGACTGGATCGACGTGATCGGCCTGTGGGGCACCTCGTACCTGTCCCTGACCTGCTGGACCGTGGCGGACATCACCACGCCGAAGGTGGCCTCCATCTGCGCCAACCACTACGGCACCGACCGGTTCGCCTCCGCCTACCAAAAGGGCTCCTTCCGCTGCGACGTGCTCACCGCCTGGGCCATGCAGAACGCCGGATATCCGGTCGACGCCGATTACGTGAAATCCGCCCTCCACCTGCCGCAGATGAGCGTGGACGAGGACATGTGGGGCGGCCGCCTTGACTGGTATCGCGACTGGATCAGCCACCCCAAGGGCACCGACGCCTACTGGGATGAGGGATTCTGGGGACTGCTCAAGTCCATCCCCTCCAAGGTCAAGGTGCCGATGTTCATCCACGAGGGCTGGTTCGACCACCACCTCGGCAGCGCCCTAACCGGGTACGCCGCACTGAACGAGCAGGTCAAGGAACACTCCTGGCTGCGCATCGGCTGCTGGAACCACTACTTCCTCAATCCGCTGGAAGGACTGGAACCGAAGCATCTCGACGCCGCCGAAGTGCCGGCTGCGCTCGAATGGTTCGACCTGACCCTGAAGCGGAAGCAGACCCCCATGCGGCAGGTCGAGTACTACGAGATCGGCAGCGATTCCTGGCATGTCGCCGACTCCTGGCCGCTGCCGTCCGCAGGAGCCGACGAAGTCAGGCTCTATCTCAAGTCCGGCGAACTGACGGCCGAAGCCCCGCAAGCCGCGAGCGCCGCCGAATACGACTATGATCCGGCCAACCCGGTCATGACCCGAGGCGGCGAGGCCCTGCTCACCACGATGGACGAGATTGGCGCACGCATCCAGCCGGAACCCGGCTGGCGCGATGACGTCATCACGTTCGAATCCGAGCCGCTGGACCATGACCTGCACATCCAAGGCGCGATTAGTGTGGACCTGTACGTCTCATCCAGCGCTCCGGACACCGCCTTCACGGCCAAGCTCATGTGCGTGGACCCGGACGGCACCGCGCGCAACTACCGAACCTCCATCACCACGATCGGGCTGGATACGCCGGACGCCGCGCCGTACAAGCCGGGCGAAACCCGCCGCGTGAGCATCGACATGTGGGGCATCTGCTGGATGGTGCCCGCCGGGTCGCGCATCCGCTGCGATATCTCATCTTCCGATTTCCCGCAATACTCCGTACACACCAACCATGCTGGACTGTGGAGCGAACAGACCGACACGCAGGTGGCCCACCAGACCATTCACATGGGCGGCGCCACGCCGTCCGCCATCGTGCTGCCGGTGCGTGGCTGAGATACGGTTTCGATAACGATTGAAAGGAACGACAATGATCAGTCAGGAAGCGCGCGACCTGTTCGCCGCCAACGTGAAGGCCATGACCGCCGGGGACGCGGCGCATCTCGCCTCCCAGTTGCTGCCGGACGATGTGAGCCGATTGAAGGACATCGCTTATGTCCATGATGGCGACGCCGCGCATCTGCTGGACATCTACACTCCCGCGGATGCGGAGGAAGGCGCGGCTCTGCCCGTCATCGTGGACTTCCACGGCGGCGGCCTGTATTACGGCAACAAGGAGAACAACGAATGCCGTGACATGTTGCTCGCCCGCCAAGGGTTCGCCGTGGTGAACGCCAACTACCGGCTGGTGCCTTCGGTGAGTTTCCCCGCCCAGCTGGCCGATGCGATGGCCGTGCTCGATTGGATTCGCGGCCATGGCGCCGAATACGGCCTGGACGCCGAGCGCGTCTGCGTGACCGGCGATTCGGCCGGCGGCGCCTTGGCCCTGTACCTCTGCGCGGCCAACGGTTCAATGCAGCTGGCCGGCGCCTTGGGCCTGTGGCAGTCCGGCATCGAGGTGCACGCCCTGGTGGTGACCTCCGGCATGTTCCGTTTGCAGGGCGGCGTGCACGCCAACGCGCTGAGCTATTACATGGAGGGCTACCTGCAGACGCCCGCCGACCACATCAAGGTCAGCCCCTATCTCGATCTGGACAAGCTCATCGTGGACGGCGATGTGCCGCCGATCTACATGATCACCAGCGTGGAGGATTTCATCGCCGACAACACCTACGAACTGGCACGCATTCTGCACGCCCGGCATAAGGACCATGCGATGAGCGTATGGCCCAAGGGTCGCGAGCGGGTGCTGGGCCATGTGTTCAACATCGTCCAGGCCGGCGATCCCGAAGCGGGCGAGGCACATCAGGTGATTTGCGATATCGCCGACTACTGCAAGCGCTATATCTGATCGCCGTTCGTGCGGCCGAACCAACAGTGGGGGTGTTCTATCAGTGTGGAACACCCTCACTCTGCGTGGTGAGAAGCGTTATGCGGGATTACAGCCGCAACTGCAGCCAAAGTGCTCAGCGATACCCGTCCCACAGGGGCAAAGGCATCAGCACGCCCTCACAATCGGCCCACATGGCGTTGAGGTCCTGGCCGGGGGTGCGCAGCCAGCGCAGCTGAAGGCCGTCCATCATCGAGAATCCGGCCTGCAGCACATGTTCGACGTTGACGCCTTGCGGCACGGCCCAGTTGATGTTGAGCGCCATGGTGACCGTGCGGCGCTCGCGGTCGGCGAAATAATCGTGCGCGGGGTGGGTCGGGTCAAGTGCCTCGGCGCTCAGTGTGGAGAACATGTGCACCAGTGCGGGCCTCTTGTTGTTCACCGCCACCACCTGACGCCACATATCCGCGATAAGCGGGCGCTCTTGGGCGACCATCGCGGCATTGATCGATTCGGTGACCCGGTCGTATTCCTCGGTCAGCGCCAGATCGAGCAGTCCCTCCTTGCTGCCCACGTAATGCAGCACGCCGGCTTTGGTAAGCCCCACTTCGGTGGCGATGCGTTGCAGTGACGTGCCGTAATAGCCGAACTTGCCGAACGATTCGACGGCGGCGTCGAGAATCGTGGTACGACGATCGGTATCGGTAGAGGAGGGGGCGTTCATACAGGCAACCTTACGGTCGGTTAGTAGTGGTTCCAAATGATTTCGGCGTGTTGTGTCGGAGATTTTGATAATCTACCTACCAACCGGTTGGTCGAGAGAAAACGGCAGTCGAGATTCGTGGAGGAACCTCGAACAACAGCCAGGCAGCCCGGCCGAATCGGAACCAACGCATATCGAACAACCGCACAATTCAAGACAGCAGCGCAAGCCGCACAACTCAAGAAACTCAAGGAAAGAGGCAACATGAGCGAGTCCACCTACCCGTCCGTCAAGGATCTGACCCTGGAAGAGAAGGCATCCCTCACCTCCGGCGGCGACGCCTGGCATCTGCAGGGCGTGGAGTCCAAAGGCATCCCAGGCTACATGATCACTGATGGTCCTCACGGTCTGAGGAAGTCCCTGGCCTCCAGCACCGGTGAGACCGACCTTGACGACTCCGTGCCCGCCACCTGCTTCCCGCCGGCCGCCGGCTTGTCCAGCTCTTGGAATCCTGAGCTCATTCACAAGGTTGGTGAGGCGATGGCTGAGGAGTGCATTCAAGAAAAGGTGGCTGTGATTCTTGGCCCCGGCGTCAATATCAAGCGCAACCCGCTCGGCGGTCGCTGCTTCGAATACTGGTCCGAAGACCCGTACTTGGCCGGTCATGAGGCCATCGGCATTGTTGAAGGCGTGCAGTCCAAGGGCGTGGGCACGTCGCTCAAGCACTTCGCCGCCAACAATCAGGAAACCGACCGACTGCGCGTCGATGCCCGCATCAGCCCGCGCGCCCTGCGCGAGATCTACTTCCCGGCCTTCGAACACATCGTCAAGAAGGCCCAGCCGTGGACCATCATGTGCTCCTACAACCGCATCAACGGCGTGCATTCCGCACAAAACCATTGGCTGCTGACCGACGTGCTGCGCGACGAATGGGGCTTCGAGGGCATCGTCATGTCCGACTGGGGCGCCGATCATGACCGTGGGGCCTCCCTGAATGCAGGCCTGAATCTGGAAATGCCGCCGAGCTACACCGACGACCAGATTGTCTACGCCGTCCGCGACGGCCGAATCACCCCCGCCCAGCTCGATCGTATGGCTCAGGGCATGATTGACTTGGTAAACAAGACCCGCGCTGCAATGAGCATCGACAATTACCGTTTCGATGTGGACGCCCACGATGAAGTCGCCCATCAGGCCGCTATTGAATCCATTGTGATGCTCAAGAACGATGATGCGATTCTGCCGCTGAACGCCGGTCCAGTCGCCAATCCGTCCGCCACGCCCCGGAAGATCGCCGTTATCGGCGAATTCGCCCGCACCCCGCGCTACCAGGGCGGCGGCTCCTCCCACATCACCCCCACTAAGATGACTAGCTTCCTCGACACGCTCGCCGAGCGCGGCATCAAGGCCGACTTCGCCCCCGGCTTCACGCTCGATATGGAACCGGCCGACCCGGCCCTCGAATCCGAAGCCGTGGAAACCGCCAAGAACGCCGACGTTGTCCTCATGTTCCTGGGCCTGCCGGAAGCCGCGGAATCCGAGGGCTTCGACCGCGACACCCTCGACATGCCCGCCAAGCAGATCGCCCTGCTCGAACAGGTCGCCGCCGCAAACAAGAACGTCGTGGTCGTGCTGTCCAACGGTTCCGTGATCACCGTGGCCCCGTGGGCCAAGAACGCCAAGGGCATCCTCGAATCCTGGCTGCTCGGCCAGTCCGGTGGCCCGGCGCTCGCCGATGTGATCTTCGGCCAGGTCAGCCCGTCCGGCAAGCTCGCCCAGTCCATTCCGCTGGACATCAACGATGACCCGAGCATGCTGAACTGGCCGGGCGAGGAAGGCCACGTCGACTACGGCGAGGGCGTGTTCGTCGGCTACCGCTACTACGACACCTACGGCAAGGCTGTCGACTACCCGTTCGGCTACGGCCTGAGCTACGCCACGTTCGAGATCACCGACGTCACCGCCGCCAAGACCGGCGCGAACGCCGCCACCGTGACCGCCACCGTGACCAACACCTCCGATGTGGACGCTGCCGAAACCGTGCAGGTGTACGTTGCGCCGGGCGAGGCCGACGTGGCTCGCCCGAAGCACGAGCTCAAGGGCTTCACCAAGGTGTTCCTCAAGGCCGGCGAGTCCAAGACCGTGACCATCGACCTTGATGAGCGCGCGTTCGCCTACTGGTCCGAAAAGTACAACGACTGGCATGTGGAGGCCGGCGAATATGCCATCGAAGTGGGCGTGAGCTCCCGCGACATTGCCGACACCGTTGCCGTGGCCCTCGATGGCGACGGCAGAACCCAGCCGCTCACCGAATGGTCCACCTACGGCGAGTGGGAGGCCGATCCGTTCGGCGCCAAGATCGTGGCCGCCGTGGCCGCCGCCGGCGAGACCGGCGAGCTGCCGAAGCTTCCGGATAATGCGATGATGCGCATGTTCCTCAACTCCATGCCCATCAACTCGCTGCCCACCCTGCTGGGCGAAGGCGGCAAGAAGATCGCCCAGTTCATGCTCGACGAGTACGCCAAGCTGAGCAAGTAATACTACGCAAACTGCCGGCTCCCTTTTCTGAGATTCAGAGAAGGGAGCCAGTTTGTGTATAGGGCATATGTGGGATTCGTTGTCTAGGCAATACGCCGATTGTTGTATATGCAACTGTTGTATATGGGTCTCTTTATCATGAATTGTTGCGTATACAACAATGTGGGGTGAAGGCGCATACGCGCACGGCCTCGCATGGTACGGAGGACAATGGATCAGCATATTCTCAGCATTGAGATGCGTGCGGTGACCAAAGCCGTCGACCGCTATCTCGGTGAGAGCATGCCGCTTTCCGCTAAGGAGACCACTGGCGGCAACGCGCATATCATCATGTTCCTGGATCGTAACCGGAATCGTGAAATCTACCAGCGCACCATCGAACAGAAGTTCTGTATCACCCGCTCCACCGCTTCGCGCGTGCTGGCGCTTATGGAAAAGAAAGGGCTTATTGCCCGCGAATCGGTGGCGCATGATGCCCGTTGCAAGCGTATCGTCCTGACCGATAAGGCGGACGCCATCGTCGCCGATCTCAAAGCGAACGGCGAACGGGTCGAACGTCTGTTGGTTGATGGCTTTTCCGAAAGCGAGAAAGCAGCCCTACGTGACTACGTCAGTCGCATGCGCGCGAACATCGACCGCGCACAACATGAATTTGAACATCAAACACTCCCTCAGTCACCTGTGGTGATGGCTCCCGACCAAGACGGAGCGGAGGTTGCTAACACGAAGGAGGAGAACGAATGAGCGATACCGCAGAGGCAATCGCGCATGCGCGCAAAGCCGTCGAACTGGATAAACCCAAGCATGTGCTGCGCACATTGGGGCAGTCGATTCGCGAATACAAGAAAGCCAGCATCCTGGCTCCGGTGTTCGTGGCGGTCGAAGGTATTCTGGAAATCCTGATTCCGACCATCATGGCTTCGCTGATCGATGAGGGTATCACCGGTGGCAGCATGCCGGCCACCGTCAAGTTCGGCGTGATTCTGCTGGTGTGCGCGATGGTTTCGCTGGGTGCCGGCTTCTTGTCCGGAAAGTACGCGGCCGTGGCCGGCGCGGGCTTCGCCAAGAACCTGCGCAAGGACCAGTTCGAGAAGGTGCAGGGCTTCAGCTTCACCAACATCGACCGGTTCTCCACCGGTTCGATCGTGACCCGACTGACCACCGACGTGACGAACCTGCAGAACGCCTACATGATGATCATTCGTCTGGGCGTGCGTGCCCCGATCATGGTGGTCGTAGCCTGGCTGTTCTCGTTCCGTATCTCCCCGTCGATTTCCATGGTGTTCCTGGCCTGCATCCCGATTCTGGCCATCGGCCTGTGCGGTCTGGTCGTGCTCGTGCACCCCGTGTTCGAGCGCGTGTTTCACACCTACGATGCGTTGAACAACGTGGTCGACGAGAACCTGCAGGGCATCCGCGTGGTCAAGTCCTATAACCGCGAATCCTTCGAGGTCTCCAAGTTCGGCCGCATCTCCCAGCGCATCTTCAAGGACTTCACCAAGGCTGAGCGCATCATGAGCTTCAACATGCCGATCATGATGGTGTGCGTCTACGCCTCGATGATTCTCATCGCATGGATGGGCGCGCAGCAGATCGTCGCTTCCGGCAATAATGCGGCGCTGGGTCTGTCCACCGGCGAGCTGACTTCTCTGGTCACTTATGCTATGCAGATTCTTATGGCCATGATGATGCTGTCCATGATCTTCGTCATGGTCATCATCTCCCAGGCTTCCGCCGAGCGAATCTGCCAGGTGCTGCAGGAGGAAAGCACGGTGAAGAACCCGGCTCAGCCGGTGACCGATATGGCCGATGGCTCCATCGAGTTCGACCACGTCAGTTTCCGCTACTCCGACAGTTCCGAAAAGCCCGTGCTTGACGACATCAACCTGAAGATTCGTTCCGGCATGACCATCGGCATCGTCGGCGGTACTGGTTCGGCAAAGTCGTCTCTGGTACAGCTGGTGCCGCGACTGTACGACGTGAGCTCTGGCTCGCTCAAGGTCGGCGGCGTGGACGTGCGCGACTATGACATTGAGGCGCTGCGCGATCAGGTGGCCATGGTGTTGCAGAAGAACGTGCTGTTCTCCGGCACTATTGCCGAAAACCTGCGCTGGGGCAACCCGAGCGCCACCGATGAGGAGATTCGCCATGCCGCGCAGCTCGCGCAGGCCGATGGATTCGTTCAGGAATTCCCCGACAAGTACGACACGTACATCGAGCAGGGCGGTACCAATGTGTCCGGCGGACAACGCCAGCGTCTATGCATCGCCCGCGCACTGCTGAAGAAGCCGAAGATTCTGATTCTCGACGATTCGACCAGCGCCGTCGATACCAAGACGGACAAGCTGATCCGCGCCGCATTCCACAACGAGATTCCGGACACCACGAAGATCATCATCGCCCAGCGCGTGGCCTCCGTGCAGGAATCCGACATGATTCTGGTGATGGATTCCGGTCGCATCATGGCATCCGGCACGCACGACGAGCTGCTCGCCACCTGTGACGAATACCGTTCCATCTACGAATCCCAGACCAAGAACCAGGCCCAGCCTGAAGAACTAGCCGATGCCGAACAGGCTGCTGAGCCATCTGCCGCTGAGCCGTCCGAAACCGTGACGGTGACAGTGACTATGCCCGCGGCCGATACCAGCGCAGCTGATACCAATGCAGCCGATACCAAGGAAGGAGAAGCACGATGAGCAACGACCAGAGTTCCAAGAATCGCAAGCCTGACATGGGCAAAGCCGACCCCGGAACCATCAAGCGCATCTTCAGCTACATCTTCCAGTACAAGTGGCGCGTCGTCGCCATCGTGGTGTGCATTCTGATCGGCGCCGCCGCACAGGCCGGATCCGCGCTGTTTCTCCAATCGCTGATTGACACCTACATCCTGCCGATGGTGGGGGAATCGAACCCTGACTGGGCTCCGTTGCTGCGCGCCATCAGTCTGATGGCCTGCCTGTATGTGGCCGGCATCGTGGCATCCTGGGCTTGGCAGTGGCTGATCATCACCGTCGAACAGGGCACGCTCAAGAAGATCCGTGACGACATGTTCGCCCACCAGCAGAAGCTGCCGATTCGCTACTTCGACAGCCATGAGCACGGCGACATCATGAGCCACTACACCAACGACACCGATACGCTGCGTCAGGCGATTTCGCAGTCGTTCCCGCAGATGTTCTCCTCGATTATCTCCGCGGCCGCGGCGCTGCTGTCCATGCTGTGGCTGTCCATTCCATTCACCGCGTTCGTAATCGTGTTCACCGTTCTGCTCTACTTCATCGTGCGCAAGATCGTGAGCCGCTCCGGCCGCTACTTCGTCAAGCAGCAGCAGTGGATCGGCGACGTGAACGCCTTCGTGGAGGAATCCGTCAACGGCCAGAAGGTCATCAAGGTCTTCAACCACGAAGACGCCACCCAGAAGACCTTCGACGAGAAGAACGAGGAGCTCTTCGAGGCGTCCGCCGAGGCGAACACTTGGGGCAACGTCACCATGCCGGTCGTCGGCAATATGGGCTACCTGCTGTACATCCTGCTCGCCATCGTCGGAGCCGCCGTCTCGTTGGCCGGCGTCAACGACATCGGTCTGACTGGTGTCAAGCCGCTCACCCTCGGTACGCTCGTCTCCTTGCTGACCCTGTCCCGTTCGTTCATCAACCCGATCGGTCAGGTTTCTCAGCAGCTGACCATGGTGATGATGGCGCTCGCCGGTGCTTCCCGTATCTTCAAGCTGATGGATGAGCCCATCGAGGAAGACAAGGGCACTGTGACGCTCGTCAATGTGGAACTTGGTGAGGATGGCCGCACCATGACCGAAGTCGACCACGAGACCGGCCACTGGGCATGGAAGCGTGAGATCGGCGACGACGGTACGAGGTCTCTGAAGGCCGCAGAAAAGCTCAAGGGCTCGGCCCGCGAGGTGGCGATGAAGGCCAAGGAGCAGGCGATCACCTCGCCCGACGGCCGACTGACCCTGCTGCGCGGCGACGTGCGCTTCACCAACGTGACCTTCGGCTACAACCCGGACAAGCCGGTGCTGCACGACATCACCTGGTTCGCCAAGCCCGGCCAGAAGATCGCGCTCGTCGGCGCCACCGGTGCCGGCAAGACCACCGTGACCAACCTCATCAACCGGTTCTACGACATCCAGGAAGGCCAGATTCTGTACGACGGCATCTCCGTGGCCGGCATAAAGAAGCCTGACCTGCGCAGGTCTTTGGGCATCGTGCTGCAGGACGTGAACCTGTTCACCGGCACCGTGATGGACAACATCCGTTACGGCCGCCTGAACGCCACCGATGAGGAATGCATCGAGGCCGCACGTCTGGTCAATGCGGACAGCTTCATCCGCATGCTGCCCAAGGGCTACGACACAGTGCTGGAAGGCGACGGTTCCGGCCTGTCCCAAGGCCAGCGCCAGCTGATTTCCATTGCCCGTGCGGCGGTGGCCGATCCGCCCGCGCTGATCCTTGACGAGGCCACGTCCTCGATTGATACGCGCACTGAAGAGGTTGTGCAAGCTGGTATGGATAACCTGATGAAGGGCCGTACGGTCTTCGTCATCGCCCACCGCCTGTCCACCGTGCGCAACTCCGATGTGATCATGGTGCTCGACCATGGCAACATCATCGAGCGTGGCTCGCATGACGAGCTGATCGCGCAGAAGGGCGAGTACTACCAGCTGTACACCGGCGCGGTGGAGTTGGAGTAGCCGGTACGCCTGCAAAACCGCACCTCGATTATCGGGTTGAAGTAATTCTTATCCGGTAGTTGGGGTGCGGTTTTCTATGTTGAGAGCTGTGTGTTGGCGCAGGATTGCGAATATTGGCGGTGAAAAGGGTACATTTGAATTGTTGCTTTGACGATGTATCGGCCACAAGGAGGGGACTATGGCGTTCGTGACGTTGAAGGATGTTGCTCAACGTGCCGGTGTATCGGCTGCTGCCGTTTCCCAAATACTTCATAATAAAGGCCGCTTCTCCAGTGATACGCGGCGTCTGGTGCTGAAAACAGTTGAGGAAATGGGGTATGTGCCCGACCAGCGTGCGCGTTCCATGCGTTCGTCGGACACTAAGACTGTTGGTTTGCTGGTTCCTGATTTGCGCAATCCGTATTTTGCGGATTTGGTCTCGTCAATGGAGGATGAGTTGTATGCCCGGGGCTATTCCACGCTGATTGGTACTTCAGCAGAAACAGTGGAACGCCAGGATGCGTTTATTGGCAATCTGCTTGGGCAACGTATTGACGGGGCAATCGTGGTGCCGCAAGGTGTGGAGTCACCCGGGGTGCAGTCGTTGATTAAACGTAATTTGCCATTGGTGTTCGTGGATCGGCGTGTGCCGGGCGTCGAATCGGTGCCGTTTGTGGTTTCCAATCCGTATACGGGCATTCGCGAGGCGGTAGAGGAATTGGTACGGTTGGGACACCGTTGCGTGGGATATGTGTCGCATCCCTCATTAGGGTCGTTCAGCGTCAACGAACGAGAGACTGCATTCCGTGCGGTTGCGTCGGATCTGCTTATCGAGGGTAACGGCGTGGTAGTCGCTTGCGACTCCACTTATGAATCGCGTACGGCAGCGGTTGAGTCGTTGCTTGATGCCGGCGTAAGCGCGATGCTGTGCGCATACTCGCCGGATGCGCTCACGATGATTGGTGTGCTGCACGACCGTGGGGTTTCGATAGGCGAGGATATGTCGCTGGTGTCGTTCGATGACATTACGGCGTTCACTTTGATGACACCGCGTATCGCGGTGGTTTCCCAACAGGCCGAACTGATGGGGCGGCAGGGCGTGGATTTGCTGCTGTGCCGTATTCGCTCTGGTGTTTCGGATGAGGGCGTCACCCATTCCGTGCCCACGATGTTCATCAACCGCGGGTCTGTGGAGCAGGGCCCTTCCGCAGCCGTCGCCGGCTGATTGTTTCAGTATTTTCCTGCTTCTACTTCTTTGTCCGTGTGCGTGACACGCAGAAGATTATATTTTTGACAACGATGATTTAACGTTTTATCATTACTTCCATCACTTGATAAAACGTTAAATCTTGTGACGGCGACAAGGCCTCGGCTTGGTCGTGAGGAGACGGTCATGGAAGACGTCTCCGATTTTCTGGCAAGGAAGCTGATGGAAAGGAACATCATGAAGAAGATCATTCTCGATTTGGATACCGGCATTGACGACACCTTGGCATTGTCATACATCCTTGGATCCGAAGACGCGGAACTGATTGGTATTACCGGTACCTATGGCAATGTGTTGTTGGAAACGGGTATCCGTAATGATTTGAATTTGCTGGAAATGTACGGACGACCAGATATCCCGGTGTTTAAGGGTGTGCCGCATCCCAGTGATGCGGATTCTTTCGAGGTGCCTGACAGTTCAGGCATTTTTCACGGTCGCAATGGCACCGGCAATGTTGAGGTGCCTGCAACGGCAACACGTCAGGCGTCTGATAAGTCGGCAGTCGATTTCATTATCGAATCCGCTCGCAAGTACAGCAAAGAAGAGCTTGTCTATGTGCCAACTGGTCCCTCGACCAATATTGACGCCGCATTCGTCAAAGCACCCGATATTGTTGACAAGCTCACCATCGTCATGATGGGAGGCGCGCTGACGCAGCCGGGCAACTGCAACCCCTACATGGAAGCTAATATTTCCATGGATCCCAAGGCCTCTAATCGCATGTTCTCCACTTCGGCCGACATCACGATGATTGGTCTTGATGTGACCATGCAGGCATTGATGACCAAGAAAGATACGCAGGCTCTACGCGATGTCGGCACTAAGGCCGGTGCATTTCTTGCCGACATGACTGATTACTACATCGATATCAGTGAGGAAACTGATCCTGCATTCCAGGGCGGATGCAACCTGCACGACCCATTGGCTGCTGCTGTGGCCCTTGATCCGACACTAGTTACGACTTTCCCGATTGACCTTATGGTCGAGACTGAAGGCCCGAGCATTGGGCGTACCATCGGCGATCCGACAAGATTATTGAGCCAGCCGAAGAACACCAAAGTAGCTCTTGGCGTAGATGCTGAACGATTTACTTCGCAATTCATGGAACGACTGCTGAAGCTTGCCGCCTCCGTCGATTGAATCACTAAGGAAAATAAGGAGAATTGTAATGACGGAACAAATACAGTCGGTTGCTTCCATTGATGATTTTGAAGCCAACCGAGCAAAGACCAAAAAAGCACTGCCTGCACTGCTGATTGTTTTCACTTTGGGAACACTGATGATTCAGGCATTCAATCTGGTGTTCCAAAACATTGGTGATTCGCTCGGTATGTCATCAAGTGCCTCACTGATCAGCACACTACCAGGCATCGTTCTTGGTGTGGTGTGCATGCTGTATGGCACATTGTGCGACTTCATATCCCCGAAGCGTATGACGCTATTTGGCGTAGTTGCATTAGTTGCCGGTAGCTTGTTGGGGTTCTTTGGCTCGTTCAACTTCTGGGTCGTGCTCATCGCACGTATGATTCAGGTTGCTGGTGCACAAGTTGCTGGTTCTGTGTTCCTGGTGATGACAGTCAAATATCTGAATGACGAGGAAAAGGCCATCTACATTGGCATTTACAATGCTGTGTATTATTTGGCCGCTGCTATCGGTGTGTTTGCGGGAGGCTTCATCACCTCTTTCGATTGGAAGTACCTGTTCCTTGTGCCGGCGTTATCTGTGTTCTTTATTCCTCTGTTGATAAAGAACACTCCAGACATCAGCGCCAAGGGCGAGAAGATAGATTCCATTGGCATTCTGTTGTTTGCAGTATTTGCTGCGCTCATTGCCATTTACTTCTCGTTCCCCGGAGTCGGCATGATTATTGCCTCGATTGTATTCGCTGTACTGTTTGTGCTGTGGATTTGGAAAGGCAAGAATCCGTTCCTGGGTCGTTCTTTCGTGACCAATGGTGCGTATATGTCCATTCTGCTGCTGCAATTTGTGCTGTACTTCTTCAACTTTGCTTGTGTGCCGATTTACAACGTGATTGGTGAGCGGATCTACAACGTGCCGTTGACCACGGTTTCGCTGTGTCTAACATTGGTCTACATTGTGGCCACAATTGTTGGATGCGTTTCTGGTCCAGCAATCAACAGACTCGGACGCATGCGCACACTGGTTATCGCTATCGTGCTCATGATTGTCGGCTTCGCAGGATCTGCCATATTCATTAAGAGTGGGTTCGGAGTGCTGACTTTTCTTGCCTGCCTGTTCATTGCTGGTGTTACCGCTGTATATACGCCAATCTACGACGCTGCGTCAGATGTGTTGCCGGTCGAGGAGAATGGTCGTGGCGTAGGAATTCTCGATCTAATGATGAACACTTCGGCCTCTATCGGAGTCGCCGTATACTCCAGCCTCATGGCCAGTGACACCATGGGCAAGGGTGGTCTGTTCGGTGTTGGCAGTGGTGTGGAAGCACAGACCTCCAACATGTTCTGGATTATGTGTGCGGTTTCGGTGTTGTCGATGATTGTACTGTTCGTATTTCGCAAGAGTTTTACGGCAAAACGCAATGTCTGATTGCACCTGCTGGTGCGGAGCATGTTGATCAAACAGACTACCGCACCAGCGGCATCTATCATTCAGAAAGGGGATATCATGCCTGCTATGGATGAAACGCTTGTTTCTCTTGATTGCATTCATGGGGCCGTGTCCGTCGTTGGCTCGATGAATGCCGATTATACCGTCACCACCGAGCGTCTGCCCAAACCGGGGGAGACAGTGCTAGGAGGGCCGTTGCGGGTGCTTCCTGGTGGCAAGTCGGGGAATCAGGCTGTTTCGGCCGCTCGTCTTGGAGCCAAAGTCCGATTGTTTGGTGCGCTCGGTTCCGATGCTAATGCGGATTTTCTGCTTGAAGCATTGAACGATACCGGTGTGGACACCAGTTATATTCGGCACGTGAATGGGGCCAGCGGGACCACGGTCATCACCGTAGACGCGGCAGGAGAGAACACGATTGTTTATTCTCCCGGTTCTAACGCTTACGTCAGTGTTGAGTATATTCAATCGATGCGGGATAATCTGACCTCAGCCGATGTACTGGGACTGTGTTTGGAAAGTCCGATGGAAACCGTCACCGCATGTGCTCGCCTCTGTCATGATGCCGGGCTCAAGGTATTGCTCAACGATTCGCCATTCGTTGCTGAACTACCCGCTGAGCTCATCGAGGCTTCGGACATTCTGTTGGTCAATGAACATGAAATGGCACAGCTACTGGGCATTGCCGAGCCTGACGATGACGATTGGGGTGGAATGGATTGGTCTGATGTGGCGCGGCAGATGCACGACTTCGGCTTTAATCAGGCGGTAATTACGCTTGGCGGGGATGGTTCGGTAGTCATCGATGGTGATGATATCTATCGTATTGCGCCAGTTGTGGTTGAGGCCATCGACACTACCGGGTGCGGAGATGCCTTTATGGGCACGGTTCTGGCCGGACTTGCTTCGGGACATTCGTTGGCCGATAGCGCGCAGTTGGCCTCATATGTTTCTGCGTACGCCGCGACTGGGTTCGGTGCGCAAGCCTCTTATGGTACTGCCGCTCAGATTCGTGAGCGGTTTGGTGCGAAGTAATTGCTGAGTGCAGAGTCTTGCTGGCCGTGAATTGGTGCAGACCTAACACGTTCATTTAGGCGCTATGCGGGAACGAATTGGACTGGCAAAAAAAGAACGCAGGCATAATCCGTTGTCGTACTGGTGAATTTTGCAGACATAACCTGTTGGATTAACGGGATGCAGTCATTATCCGTCTAGTTATGGCTATAAATCGGCGATAACTTGTACGGATATGTCTGCATGACTGATAACTGATACAGAAATGTCTGCAACATTCACGGGTTCGCGGTTGACGGCGTCTCTCAGTGAACATTCGTGCAGACTTGACCGCGTGGCGTGTTAGGATATGCACCGTTGTGAGGCAGTGATCCGTTATCAGCGGGGAGTCTTCGGAAGAACGGCAGCAATCGCCTAGTAGAACCGACGGGATCGGCCCGAGACAGCCGAACACAAGCGGTCGTGCAGGCCGCGCTGCGCTGAGTGCAACAATTCGGCGGAGCGCAACCGGTGCGATAAGCGAGGTGGTACCGCGGTGTGGAGCGTACAAAACGCTCGTCATCGTCCTCGTAGGCAGGAACATCATCTGACGATGGGTTCGGGCGGGACGACTACTAAAGCGGCCACTTGAATCAATCGCCACCAATGATGCTCCTGTAGGACCAGTGCACAGTACAACTAGGAGATTTACGGTGAGCGAAAACGTATATCCCAAGGCGAACGAGGGCGGCGAGACCGCACACGTGGCGCCGAACCCCAGCTTCCCCCAAATGGAGGAGACCGTTCTTAACTATTGGGATAAGGACGATACCTTCCAGAAGTCGGTGGAGCGCAATCCCTCCGGCGACCACAGCCAGAACGAATTCGTGTTCTTCGACGGCCCGCCTTTCGCGAACGGCCTGCCGCACTACGGCCACCTGCTGACCGGCTATGCCAAGGATGTGATCCCGCGCTACCAGACCATGAAGGGCCGCAAGGTCAACCGCGTGTTCGGTTGGGACACCCACGGCCTGCCCGCCGAGCTCGAGGCGCAGAAGGAGCTCGGCATCGACTCGGTCGACCAAATCGAGAAGATGGGCATCGATAAGTTCAACGACGCCTGCCGCGCATCCGTGCTGAAGTACACGCATGAATGGCAGGACTACGTGCATCGTCAGGCCCGCTGGGTCGACTTCGAGCACGGCTACAAGACTCTGAACATCCCGTACATGGAATCGGTGATGTGGGCCTTCAAGCAGCTCTACGACAAGGGCCTGGCCTACCAGGGCTACCGCGTGCTGCCGTACTGCCCGAAGGATCAGACGCCGCTTTCCGCGCACGAGCTGCGCATGGATGCCGATGTGTACCAGGATCGTCAGGACACCACCGTGTCCGTGGCCGTCAAGATGCGTGATGAGGAAGATGCCTACGCCGTCTTCTGGACCACTACGCCGTGGACCGTGCCCACCAACTTCGCCATCGTGGTCGGCGCCGACATCGATTATGTTGAGGTGCGCCCGACCGAGGGCAAGTTCGCCGGCAAGAAGTTCTACTTCGGCAAGCCGCTGCTTGAGCACTACACCAAGGAACTCGGCGAGAACTACGAGGTCGTACGCGAGCTCAAGGGCTCTGAGCTGGCTGGTCGTCGCTACTACCCGGTCTTCCCATACTTCGCGGGGGAGAAGGCCGAGACCGAAGGTAATGTGCCCGGCCCGAACGGCTACACGATCTTCACCGCCGACTACGTCGACACCGTCGAAGGTACCGGCCTGGTTCACCAGGCTCCCTACGGTGAGGACGATATGAACACGCTGAACGCGCACGGGGTCAAGAGCACTGATGTGCTCGACGCCGGCTGCCGCTTCACCTCCCAGTGCCCGGAATACGAGGGCATGTACGTGTTCGACGCGAACCTGCCGATCCTGCGCAACCTGCGTGCCGGCGACGGCCCGCTCGCCGAGATTCCCGAAGACCAGCGCGCGATCCTCTTCCAGGAGAAGAGCTACGTGCACTCCTACCCGCACTGCTGGCGCTGCGCCACCCCGCTGATCTACAAGCCGGTTTCCTCCTGGTTCGTGTCCGTGACCAAGATCAAGCCGCGCCTGCTGGAATTGAACCAGCAGATCAACTGGATTCCGGAGAACGTGAAGGACGGCCAATTCGGCAAGTGGCTTGCCAACGCGCGTGATTGGTCAATCTCCCGCAACCGTTTCTGGGGTTCCCCGATTCCTGTGTGGGTGTCCGATGACCCGAAGTACCCTCGTGTGGACGTGTACGGTTCGCTTGAGGAGCTCAAGGCCGACTTTGGCGACTACCCGCGCGACAAGGACGGCAACGTCAATATGCACCGTCCGTGGATCGACAACCTGACGCGCGTGAACCCGGATGATCCGACCGGCAAGTCGCATATGCATCGTATTTCTGATGTGCTCGATTGCTGGTTCGAGTCCGGTTCCATGTCGTTCGCGCAGTTCCACTACCCGTTCGAGAACAAGGAGAAGTTCGAACAGCACTTCCCGGCCGACTACATCGTCGAATACATTGGTCAGACCCGTGGCTGGTTCTACCTGCTGCACGTCATGGCTACTGCTCTGTTCGACCATCCGGCGTTCAAGAACGTGATCTGCCACGGCATCGTGCTTGGCTCCGACGGCCAGAAGATGTCCAAGCATCTGCGCAACTACCCGGACGTGAACGGCGTGTTCGACAAGTACGGTTCCGACGCTATGCGCTGGTTCCTTATGTCTTCGCCGATTCTGCGCGGCGGCAACCTGATCGTCACCGCCGAAGGCATTCGCGACACCGTGCGTCAGGTTATGCTTCCGGTGTGGAGCTCCTACTACTTCTTCACGCTGTACGCCAACGCGGCCAACGGCGGGGCCGGATTCGACGCTCGTCAGCTGCGTGCCGACGAGGTCGCTGGCCTGCCGCAGATGGATCGCTATCTGCTGGCCCGCACCCGCCGCCTGGTGGAGTGTGTGGAGAAGTCGCTGAACGAGTTTGCGATTTCTGACGCCTGCGATGTGGTGTCCGACTTCATCGACGTGCTCACCAACTGGTACATCCGCAACACCCGTGACCGCTTCTGGAACGAGGATGCGAACGCGTTCAATACGCTGTACACCGTGCTTGAGGCGTTCATGCGTGTGCTTGCTCCGCTTGCTCCGATGGAGGCCGAGTCCGTGTGGCGCGGCCTGACCGGTGGCGAGTCCGTGCATCTGGCCGACTGGCCGTATGTGGTGGACGAGAAGACCGGTGCGGATACCGAACTTGGTCGCGTTCTGGTTGACGATCCGGCTCTGGTCTCCGCGATGGAGAAGGTGCGCGAGGTCGTTTCCGGCACTCTGTCCCTGCGCAAGGCCGCCAAGATCCGCGTGCGCCAGCCGCTCGCCAAGCTCACTGTGGTGGCCGAGGATGTGGACGCAGTCAAGGCCTACGACGAGTTGCTGAAGTCCGAGCTCAACGTCAAGGATATCGAATTCTGCACGATGGAGGACGCTGGTTCCCAGGGTCTGAAGATCGTGCACGAGCTGCGCGTGAACGCTCGCGCTGCCGGCCCGCGTCTGGGCAAGCAGGTGCAGTTCGCCATCAAGGCCTCCAAGTCCGGCGACTGGAGCGTAAACGCTTCCGGCGCTCCGGTGGTTTCCACGCCGTCTGGCGATTTGGAACTGGTTGAAGGCGAGTACGAGCTCATCAACCGTGTGGAGGAGGAGAATGCCGCCGAGGCCGCTGCTTCGGTGTCCGCCGCTCTGCCGACCGGTGGCTTCGTGATCCTCGACACCGCTCTGGATGACGACCTGCTGGCTGAAGGCTACGCCCGCGACGCCATCCGCGTCGTGCAGGACGCCCGCAAGGCCGCCGATCTGGACATCGCCGATCGCATCTCCCTGGTGCTGACCGTTCCGGCTGTTGATGTGGCCAAGGTCGAGCAATTCAAGGATCTGATCGCCCGTGAGACGCTGGCTACCTCCTTCGAAGTGAAGGAAGGCGCCGAGCTGGCCGTTGAGGTCGCCAAGGCGTGAGATCGCTGAATTGAGTTTGCTGAGTTGTCAATATTGAACGTTGTGGACAGCCCAGTAAACTCGATACGTCAATTGATATGAGCTTGTCGTTGTGGTTGGGATTGTGTGGATTCCAGCCACAACGACAAGTTTTTTGTGTCTTCGCCAGTTTGTGTGGTGGGAAAGCCCCGGCGTCCGTTGCCGGGGCTTTTTCGTGTGCGGGTATGGGAGGGGCGTTCTCCTGTTAGGTTTGTTTCCGCCAAGAAATAGAACCGAGGAACAGAGGAACGCCTGTGCCCACCATATTAGCCGGCGCGCTCAAGCGCATGCCGGGCCTGCCCGCGAACGTCGTGGCCGGCGTGCCGCGCGTCGAGAAGGACCCACGCGGAGGGGACGTCGTCATCGTCCTGGTGCGCCCGTACGCGAGGGACATGGACCGGTGCGCCAGATGTGGGGAGCGTGGCCGGCCGTACGACCGGCTGGGTGTGCGCCGCTGGCGGCATCTCGACATCGGCTGCGCCAGGCTCCTGCTGGAGCACGCGCCCCAGAGGGTCGATTGCGTGGAACACGGGGTGACCGTCGCGATGGTGCCGTGGCGAGACGCAAGAGCGCGTAC
This sequence comes from Bifidobacterium sp. M3-N-101, assembly GCF_023656805.1. Taxonomy (NCBI): domain Bacteria; kingdom Bacillati; phylum Actinomycetota; class Actinomycetes; order Bifidobacteriales; family Bifidobacteriaceae; genus Bifidobacterium; species Bifidobacterium sp. M3-N-101. Next base: position 24,167 of record NZ_JAMOKQ010000003.1, on the reverse strand, counting down.
ACGCGTGACCTCGAGCGGCAGGTCGCATGGTTGAGCGTGCATGCGCCCAGGAGCGCCGTGTCGGCGCTGATGCGCGTCGACTGGAAGAGCGTGGGCCCGATCTGCAGACGCGTCCCTCTCGGGCATCGAGGAGTTCTCGAGGCTCGGCGAGAAGATCGACCGCCGCCGCTTCGACATCCTGCGCACCATCCGGTCCGGACTATCCAACGCTCGCCTGGAGGCCGTCAGCAACAAGATCAAGACCACCATCAAGATGGGCTACGGCTACAGGAACCTCGGCAACCTCATCGCTCTGGTCATGCTCAAATGCGGCGGCCTCAACCTCCAACTCCCCGGACGCCAATAACCCGTAAGCCAGACCAGGGACCCACACCCACACAAACACCCGAAGAGCCATTTTTTTCGTATGCACTCCGTGATGCCAGCTGTGCTATTTAGGATGCCCGGAAAGACGCCAATCTTGACTTTGTCGAACAATGCACATCGACACGCCGATCGAACATGGTTTTTACTAGTGACGAAACACGAAACACCGACTTGACTAAAAACATCCGAAACCCGAGTCGCTCCCCATCCGGGGAGCGTGGATTGAAATTTGGACAACGGGTACCGGTTGCCGTCCATACGGCGGTCGCTCCCCATCCGGGGAGCGTGGATTGAAATACGTCCGTGACCGTCACGTTCGCGGCGTCACCATGTCGCTCCCCATCCGGGGAGCGTGGATTGAAATACCTCAGTAGACGTAGCCGTTGCGGCGGGCGCGCGCGTCGCTCCCCATCCGGGGAGCGTGGATTGAAATGTAAATCTCAGGTTGCGCGAAAACACATGTTTCGACGTCGATCCCCATCCGGGGAGCGTGGATTGAAATTGGCTCGCCCACAACTGGTACTAAGGAGAGGGACAGTCGCTCCCCATTCGGGGAGCGTGGATTGAAATCTGTACGGCAAGGCTCAGACCGGCAGCGAGGGCTGGTCGCTCCCCATTCGGGGAGCGTGGATTGAAATCAAGCCCCCATACCCCGCGCAGCCCTCAAATCCAGCGTCGCTCCCCATCTGGGGAGCGTGGGTTCCTATGCCGGATTAATACGTTGGTTGATGTCGGTATCGTCCCATCTATCCTTGATATAAGGATTTGTGATGGGGGTAACGATACCAGCTTGGTTCCACTGGTCAACGTATGAGTATCGGATACGGTTCGGTGCGTATGTTTCGATCATTCGTTGATAGTAATCGCGTTCATTAAGAAGCAGGTCCACCAGATATCCGGGTTCGCTTGGGAAATTCTTTAGTGCGCGAGTATAAAGATTGTGGTGTTCGTCCAATACCAGAGCTGGAACGGAATCTAAGCGCAAGAGTTCTTTAAACATGACGAGTCGCCCAATTCGACCGTTACCGTCGGAGAATGGGTGCGTGGATTCGAACATCCAATGTGCTTTTGCGATTGCAAAAGGATCATCTTCCAATTGTGAGTACAAGCTGAATACCCGTTTCATGGCAAGAGGCACATCTGCGGGGAGTACCGTATGAATTCCCTCAAGTTGGCTGATGACGTTGGGCACTATTTTGTATCCGCCGACGTTGCGGTTGGCGTCGAATTCTTGGCTGGTGCCGCGTTTGAGAATTCCATGAAGGCTGCATACAAGGCTTTTGTTTACTGGGTCGTCTACATGATCTAAGACCCAATTGAACGCATTGAAGTGGTTCGTTGTTTCGGCGACATCGTCTGCTCTGATTTCATCGTTGATGTTGTCGGGGAGCAAGGCACCCGTGTTGAACAGCTGCGCGGTTTGTTCTGGTGAAAGAGTGGAGCCTTCCATGTGGTTGGAATTGTAGGCAAATAGAATCTGTGAGTTGTAGTACAGGCCTCCGCCAACATGCTGGTCTCGCTCGCTCTTTAGCCAGTCGACAAGTCTGACGCGTTCCATGCTAGGCTCCTTTGGCATTTAGGCGAGATATGTTTTCATGCTACTGCGCACTGGAATATATTACTGGGTTTACTACTAACATGCCTCTGAATAGAGAGGCATGTTAGCAGTGCTTGAAAAACGGGTGCCTTCCACCGTAACAAGTGGGAGGCACCCGTTGAATTCAATTGGAACTTAATTCAGCTCACTCCCCAGCAATCGCGGCCTTGAGCTCCTCGACCTTGTCGGTCTTCTCCCACGGGAACTCAACGTCCGTGCGGCCGAAGTGACCGTATGCGGCGGTCTTCAGATAAATCGGACGTTTCAGATCCAGCTCGTCGATAATCGCAGCGGGGCGCAGATCGAAGACCTTGCGCACGGCGGCGGCGATCTGGCCTCGCGTCACACCCTGCTCGGTGCCGAAGGTTTCCACGTTGACGGACACCGGGTCGGCAACACCAATGGCATAGGCGATCTGGATCTCGACCTTGTGTGCCAAGCCGGCAGCAACGATGTTCTTGGCAACCCAACGAGTCGCATACGCGGCGGAACGGTCGACCTTGGACGGGTCCTTGCCGGAGAACGCGCCGCCACCGTGGTGAGCAGCGCCACCGTAGGTGTCCACGATGATCTTGCGGCCGGTCAGGCCGGCGTCGGCGGCCGGGCCACCCAAGATGAACGAACCGGTCGGGTTGACCAGCTGGCGGTAGTTGTCGTGCGGCACCTTGGAGCCCAGCACTTCATCAAGCACCGGGTCAATCACGTGTTTCTTCAGCTCAACCGCAAGCCAATCCTGTGTAACCTCAGGGTCATGTTGGGTGGAAATCAGCACGGTGTCCAGCCGAACTGGCTGATCGTTGTCGTCGTATTCAATGGTCACCTGGGTTTTGCCGTCCGGGCGCAGGTGCGGCACTTTGCCGGACTTGCGGACCTCGGTCAGGCGGAAGGCAAGACGATGTGCCAGATAAATCGGCAGCGGCATCAACGTCGGGGTCTCGTCGGTGGCATAGCCGAACATCACGCCCTGATCGCCGGCACCCTGTGCCTCGTAACGCTCTTCACGGCTGGCGGCGGTCTCTTGCGCGCCGGTCAGTCGAGCAACACCTTGGTTGATTTCGGCGCTCTGCTCGGTGATGGCCACCACGACGCCGCAGGAATCGGCATCGAGACCGACCTCGGAGGAGGTGTAGCCGATATTGCGCAGCGTCTCGCGCACCTTGGACTGCACGTCGCAATATCCCTCAGACGTGACTTCGCCGAAGACCAGGAACACGCCGGTGGCGGCGGAGGTCTCCACGGCCACATGGCTGGACGGATCCTGGGCCAGCAGATCATCAAGAATGGCGTCGGAGATTTGATCGCAGACCTTATCGGGGTGACCTTCGGTCACGGATTCGGCGGAAATAAGTCGATGTTCTTCTGTCATATCATCCCTTTCTTCAGGACTTATCGCCCCGCGGAAAACGAGGCACAATGATACGTCGTTGATTGTTATGTATTGAGTTATTGATGAAGCACACATAGTTAAGGGCTCGTGCCAACCACACGGTGGCGCGAGCCCTTAACAACACGTTCGCTCCTGAACTTGAGTTATAGACGATTGCCGCAACATGAGCAAGTGTGTCGCCCTAAATCAGTCGAAAGCATATCGACGGCAACTATGCGGCAAGCATCGGATAAGTGTCTAACTCAAGCCCAAGCCAGCGGGAAATCAGTTGCCCTCGTTGGTGTCGTCCTCGCCCAGGGTCTCCTCAAGCAGGCCCTCGTCGATCTCGCGGAACGCGATGGACAGCGGCTTCTCGTTGTTCTGGTATTCGACCAGCGGGCCGACGTTCTGCAGCAGGCCCTCGTTAAGCTGGGTGAAGTAGGAGTTGATCTGACGGGCGCGCTTGGCGGCGAAAATGGCCAGAGCGTACTTGGAATCGGCGTGCTGCATCAGGTCGTCGATCGGCGGGTTTGCGAGACCATCAGGGGTCGGGTCAGTGCCAAAAGCCATTATTCATATCTCCAGACTTGGAAAATCTATCTCAACGAAGCGAGTATAGAGGTTTGGGACGACTTCTTCCAAGAAAATTTATGTGTGAGAAACGTTACGTTTTTGAAAATTCCACTATTCGACTCTTGACAAGTGGCGTGTCCCTCGCAAAGGCTTGAATAGAACCATGACTGAAATGCGATCTGCAAAAATTATGTCAGGGCGCGTCTTTGCAGGCGCTCGAGCCCTTTACCGTGCTGCAGGCGTCAGCGGAGACGACATGGGCAAGAAGCCCATCATCGCCATCGCCAACTCCTTCGATGAGTTCCTGCCTGGCCACGTTCATCTGAACAAGGTCGGACGCATCGTTTCCGAGGCCATCCGGGAAGCCGGCGGCATTCCGCGCGAGTTCAACACGATGGCTGTGGACGACGGCATCGCCATGGGCCACACCGGCATGCTGTACTCTCTGCCTTCCCGCGATATCATCGCCGACACCGTCGAATACCAGTGCAACGCGCACTGTGCCGACGCCCTGATCTGCATCCCGAACTGCGACAAGGTCGTGCCGGGCATGCTGATGGCCGCCCTGCGCCTCAACATCCCGACCGTGTTCGTCTCCGGCGGCCCGATGGAGGCCGGCACCACGGTGCTCGCCGACGGCACCGTCAAGAGCACCGACCTCATCGACGTGATGTACGCCACCGCCGACGACTCCGTCTCCGATGAGGAACTGCTCAACTACGAGAAGACCGTCTGCCCGACCTGTGGCTCCTGCGCTGGCATGTTCACCGCCAACTCGATGAACTGCCTGACCGAGGCCATCGGCTTGGCTCTGCCCGGCAACGGCACCATCCTCGCCTCTCACTCCTACCGCAAGGATCTGTTCAAGCGCGCCGCCCAGCAGGTCGTCAAGATCGCCCACCAGTACTACGACGATTCCGACGATTCCGTGCTGCCGCGCTCCATCGCCACCAAGGAAGCTTTTGAGAACGCCATGACCATGGATGTGGCCATGGGTGGTTCCACCAACACCGTGCTGCACATTCTCGCCATGGCCCAGTCCGCCGATGTGGACTTCACCTTGGACGACATCGAACGCATCTCGCACACCGTGCCGTGCATCTGCAAGGCCAGCCCCTCCGGCAAGTGGGAGATCTCCGACGTGCACCGTGCCGGCGGTATCACCGGCATCCTCGGCGAACTCGAGCGCGCGGGCAAGCTGCACACCAACGTGCACTCCATCGACTACCCGACGCTGGAAGCCAAGCTGGCTGATTGGGACATCATGCGCCCCACCTGCACAGAGGAAGCCAAGCAGATGTACAAGGCCGCACCTGGCCACATCATCTCCCCGGAACCGTGGACGCACACCACTTTGTTCGACTCGCTCGACCGCGACCGTGTCAACGGCGCCATCCACGACATCGATCACCCGGAGATCCACGAGGGCGGCCTCGCCGTGCTGCGCGGCAACCTGGCCCCTGACGGCTGCGTGGTCAAGACCGCCGGTGTTCCACCGGAGATCTGGAAGTTCCGTGGACCGGCTCTGGTGGTCGACTCCCAGGAGCAGGCCATCGAGGTCATCCTGAACGACACCCTGAAGCCCGGCATGGCTCTGGTCATTCGTTACGAGGGTCCGAAGGGTGGCCCGGGTATGCAGGAAATGCTGTACCCGACCTCCTTCGTCAAGGGCAAGGGCATCGGCAAGCAGGTCGCAATGCTCACCGACGGCCGCTACTCCGGTGGTTCCTCCGGTCTGGCCATTGGCCACATGGCTCCTGAGGCCGCGAACAAGGGGCCGGTGGCGCTCATCAAGAACGGCGACATCATCGACATCGACATCGAAGCCCGTTCCGTGAACGTCGAGCTGACCGACGAGCAGCTGGACGAGCGTCGTCGTGAACTTGAGGCCGGCGACGGCTACGTGGCTCATCGCGACCGTCATGTCTCCCAGGCGTTGAAGGCATACGCTGCTTTCGCCCGCTCGGCCGACAAGGGGGCAACCCGTGACCCGGAGCTTATCAACAAGCTCTCCGGTCTCGCCTGATAGCAGATTGCATAGCTGAAAAGGTCCGGTACCTTCACGAAGAAGGTGTCGGACCTTTTGCTTTGCTCCTGACTGGTGGGAGCTGGCTTGCGAAGCAAGACTGAGGATGGTTCCTAGCGAGATGCCCTAACGACCACCCTCAGTCTCACTGTGTTCGACAGCTCTCCGAGCCCTGCAATCGCGGATGGCCTATGGCCATGTTTTTCTGGTTCGCCTGACGGCTCACACTCGCCTACAAACAGCCCACTGGGCTGTTTTGCTGTACGGCTCTCCCGCCAGCGGGAGCGAAGCCGCTTTACCTCACGCAGGCAGCGGGGGAGAGGCGTGCGCCTCGGGCCCAGTCGGCAGCGCGCATGGCTTTCTTGCCCTGGGCCTTGACCTGGGTGAGTTCCAGCGCGCCGGTACCGGTACCGACCCATACATTCTTCTTGCCGACCTTCAGTTCGCCGGGATCGAGGTCGATTGGAGTATTGGGATTCATCTGATCAGCCGGTTGCGCGGCAAGAATGTGCAATGTGAGAGACTTGGCGGTGGTCGCAAGATTCGACGATTCCTCGTTGGCCTCGCCGCTGTCAGCTATCAACCCCTCTGCAAACAGTTCGGTCCAAGCTCCCGGATGTGGCGTGCATGCACGAATCTGGCGGTCGATGGCCTCCGCCGGGTCAGCCCAGTTGATGCGGGCATCTTCCACGGTGATTTTATGCGCGTATTCCAAACCCTCGGCAGGTTGCGGCGTGAATACGGCAGTGCCGCTGCCCACGGCAGCCAGGGCATCTACATACATGGGAGCGCCTTCTTCGGCCAAACGAGCAAGCAGCTCGCCAGAGGTCTCCCGCCCGGTCAGCTCAATGGTCAACGAGGCGATAATCGGTCCATCGTCCAAGCCTTCGCCAACCTTGAACACGTCGGCACCAGTGGTCGGATCGCCGTTCCAAATTGCACGTTGGGCGGGAGCGGCGCCACGCCATTTCGGCAGGTTGGAGAAGTGCAGGTTGTACCAGCCCATCGGTACGGCATCCAACACTGACTTGGGAAGAATATTGCCGTAAGCGATAACGGCGGCAATATCCGCATGCAGCCCCTTCAGGGCCTCCATGAACTCGGGGGAGCGAGGCTTGGTGTCAATCACCGTCAGACCAAGCTCCACGGCTGCGGCTTTGACCGGGCTCGGCGTGAGCTTTCGACCACGGCCAGTAGGCGCGTCCGGACGGGTGATGACGCCGACGACCTCAAAACGAGAGTCGGCGGCGAACGCCTGAAGTGAGGGCACTGCGACATCGGGTGTGCCGGCGAACACTAGCTTGAGCATATTTCTTCCTTAACGGGAACGAACCCGTGCTCATGTCACGGATAAAGTCATTGTCAACGTATAAGCGAGAATGCGGTGGCCGCACATGTGCGGGCTCTGTATCCGGCGAATGCCGAAAAGCAAGCCGCGGAACAGAGTCCTACTGCACGTCGGGAATGTTCACGCCGTTGGCAATGAGCAATTCGCGCAGCTTGACGGGATCCTGGAAGCGAACGCCGCGAATGCCTGCAGCGTTCGAGCCAACGATGTTCATGGCCTTGTCATCGATGAACAGGGCGCCATCCGCCTTGATGCCGAACTCCTTCAGCGCCGCATCATAGATTTCCTTGTGAGGCTTGCGCAGCTTGACGAATCCGGAGACCAGCTTGCCATCCAGCTTCTGCAGGATGTCACACTGTTCCTCGGCCACATGGAACAGGCTGGCCTCCCAGTTGCTCAGTCCCCATACTCCGATGCCGGCAGCCTTGAGGTCGTCGACCAGCACGCGCGCGCCGGGCACAATGCCGGTCAGGGAATCGCGGAAGTTCTTGATGTAATAGTCGAGGATGTCAGCCCACTTGTCGCCCTTACGTTCGCGCATAATAGCGATGGCCTCTTCGGTGCTGGTGCCGCCGTCCATGAGGTCGTTGACATCGTAGAAGCCCGAGATGTCGTTATCGAGGAATTCGTCGATGGTCTTTTGGCTGTAACGGGGGATAAGCACTGCGGCCGGATCCCAGTAGATTAGTACATTACCGAAGTCGAAAATCACGTCGGTGATTGGTTTGCCAGCGTTGGCGGCAGCCTCGCCGTCAGCGACCAGCACGTCGTAATCCATATCCGGCTCTCCGGGCCAACCCTTCATGGTTCCTCCTCCGTTTTGAGGTTGTTGTTCTGTAATCATCGTTTCACGTGTTGGAGACGATTGGGTCTTTCTTGGACCTCCCTCAGTCTGTCGTCGCATACAGCTCCTCTCCGCAGGGGAGCTAGAGAGACATCGACGTGGGGAAGAACCTAGATTAAATCCTTGGGGTCAATGCGGAAACGGAGTTCGCCCGGCTCCCTGGAAGCCACGTGACGGGCTGTTTCCCGGTGAAGACGGATGGCCAGCTCAGCTCGCTGGCTTTGCGGCACACGTACCACGGCTTTCACCCGGTCGGCCGTGGCTTCGAGCTCCCGCGCATCGACGGTATCGGGCTGAGCAATCGGCACCGGTCCCAGCATGCCCGGCAACTCGCCGCATACCGCCCAGTCTCCTCCGAGCGCGCCAATGCGCTGCATCAGCGTCATCACTGCATCGCGTCGTCCCCACACACAGGCTGCGGCCACAGTCGGCGGCATACCGGTTTCCATGCGCTCGTCCAGATCCTTGGATGCCAAAATTCGCGAATCCCACATCATCAACGATTGAGCGATGGCCGGATCGGTCTCTCCCAATATCAGCGCCTGCCCACCTCGAGAGCGAGGCGCGCACAGCGAAACCGCCCGCATCCAAGCCGTCAACGTATCCAAGCGTGCATCTACACCCAGTGCATACAGACTGGTCCAAGCATCAAGAATCGCCACGGCGCGGTATTCGTGGCCAGCCGCCCCCCGCTCATTGCTCACCGGGCGCACACGCGGCTCGAAACCCGGCGTGGCAATCACAATCATCGGCTTGCACGGCACATCGCGGACCAATCCCTGAGCCTTGCTGGACAACACCATCGGCACGCTGCGGAACAGTCCAGCCAATTCAGCAGCCGTGCCGGCCGCCCCCACACGTACCACACGCATGCGTTCATGCCCACAGCCGGGGCATATCCAATGAATGGCCGCAGCGCCGCACCATTGACACCGAGGCGCGGATTCGCTTCTATCTGCCGGCAATTGCAGCGGACCGGAACATTTCGCGCAGCGTGCCTGACGGTGGCATTTCGCGCAGCTCAATGCTTCACTGGTACTGTCCTGAGGAATCGAGAGCAACACGGGGCCGCTTTCCAACGCTTTGCTGAGCACACGCACAGCCGTATGAGGCACACGAGCGCCGATGGTCGCATCCGCCAAACGAGCCAGCTCGTCGCGATTCAGCCAGCGAACCCACGGCGTCGCATCTTTCAGCGGTGAGGCAAGCGGATGGATTGCCGTGGAATAGCCACTCACCGGCGTCTCCACCGTGCCTGGGCCAGTGTTCTCCCACTGACTCTGCACTGTGCGTGCATTGGCCATCGCCACGAATACGCCGCCGTGTGATTTGGCGCGCAGCCGCATCACGCCGCGTGCCTGCGGATACGGCATCATGCCGTCCATGTTTTGATAGGCGGCATCTTCCAATATGGCGAACAGAGCAGGACCTTCAACCGGCGCATACATCACCGCGCGGGTGCCGATAATCACCTTTACCTGTCCTAATGCCACGGCCAAATACGCACGGTATCGGTCCGCCGCAGGCATCTGGGCATTCAACACTGCGACATCGCCTATCCAGCTGCCGGAAGGTGTGGGGGAGAACGGTTTGAGCCCATAGTTGCGCAACATTGGAAGCAAATCCTCGACTTCCCTCATGGTGGGAAGTTCCACCACGGACGGTTTGCCGGCGCTGAGCGCAGTGGCAACCATCCATGCCATATTCCGTTGCCATTCCTGGGCTCCGGATAGCAAGTCGAAAACAAAGGATTGGAACCGTTGCCCGTGCAGGGCATCATTCAGCACATTGGCTTCGCCATAATTGGCGACAATGCGCCGATAGGCTTGTGCGGCGCCCTCTGATACCGAATCGGCCACCTCAAACGAGGAACCGGATGGGCGGGTGCCATCCGGCAGGGTGCCGCGGCCGGCAAACCCTCCTTGTACGTTATCCGGCAACGAGCCACCGACCGGTCGTCGGAACGAAGCAGTCAACCGCTGCTCGGCCTCCACCTTGGCCACGCGCGGCGGCACGGCAAAGCGCAGGATATTGGCCCGCGTACCACCATAGGCATTGGCGATGAGCCCGATATCCTCGCGCATCGAAGCGGGGACTAGCACGTCAGGACTCAGCACTCGCTCGATATAGCGAATTGAAGAGCGCGGTGTATCGCTGGTGGAAGTCCGCGACCAAATCACGCCGCCGACCCGTTGACCGCCGAACCGCACGCGCACCAGAACGCCGGGTTGCGCGGCATCACTGTCCTTCTCGTCGATGAAGTAGTCGAATGTCTGACCAAGATGCAGCGCCTGCACATCGAGCACCACTTGTGCAATGGGATCATGCTCGGCGGGCGTGTGCTCCGCGGGCGCACGTTTGCGCCGCTTGCGTGGGGCCAACCCGTCAAACGTGAGCTGCTGTGCGTCCGATGTAGTCATGCCTCAACTATAAGGGCCTCAGCCAATACCGGTAATTATCTACCGGTCTACCGGCGCAGATAGTCGAGTACGTGCATCAGGTCGCGGTCGTTGATAGCCTCATCGGCGGCGAGCTGGGTCTTCGGCTTGGCGCAGAAAGCAATACCCAGACTGGCGGCCTGAATCATCGGAATATCATTCGCGCCATCACCCACGGCCACGGTCTGGCTCATCGGAATATCCAGCTGCTTGGCCCACTCCCGCAGCGCATGCAGTTTCACGGTCTTGCAGACAATCTCGCCCAACACCTTGCCGGTCAAGCGCCCATCGGCAACTTCAAGTCGGTTCGCAATCCAATAATCGATATGCCCCTCGGCGGCCAGCTTGTCGACCACCTCATGGAAGCCGCCGGACACCACGCCGACCTTCCAGCCATGCGCATGCAGCGTGTCAATCAGCTCCAGCGCGCCTTTGGTGAAATGCAGCTTGTCATGCACGGCGTCGAACACGGAGACCGGCAAGCCTTTAAGCAGCGCCACGCGAGCCCGCAGCGCATCGCAGAACTCCAGTTCGCCGCGCATCGCGCGTTCGGTCACCTTCGCGATTTCCTCACCGGATCCGGCGGCCTCGCCCAACTCATCGATAACCTCTTCATCAATGAGCGTGGAGTCCACATCCATCACCAGCAGACCGGGCTCAGCCAGCGTCGGTACGGAATCGGCGGAACCGCCCAAAGCCCCAACTTCGCTTTCGGCGGACTTGTCAATAAAATGCACATCTTCTTGCGTCATGCTTTCGATTCTCGAAAAACCTTGAGACAATGCCCTCTATGAGTTTTTCTATGGAGCTTGCCACTGCACTCGCGGCTAACCCCACACCCATCTGCACCACGTCCGAAGGCGGCCTGATCGGCACCATCACCGAATGGCTCATCACCCTGATGGAAACCATCGGCGGCATCGGCGTGGCTCTGGCCATCGCCCTCGAATCGGTGTTCCCGCCCATCCCTTCCGAAGTGATTCTGCCGCTCGCAGGCTTCACCGCGGCCCGCGGCACGCTGAGTCTGCCCGGCGCGATCATCTGGGCCACCATTGGCTCTTTGCTGGGTGCATGGACGCTGTATGGCATTTCCCGCTGGGTGGGCTTGCATCGCATCAACCGCGCGGCGGACAAGATTCCAGGCGTCAGCCGCAAGGATGTGAGCAAGGCCAACGACTGGTTCACCAAGTACGGCACATGGTCGGTGCTCATCGGCCGAGTGATTCCCGTGGTGCGCTCGCTGATTTCCATTCCCGCCGGCTTCAACCGCATGAATTTCCTGCAGTTCACCGGCTGGACCCTGCTCGGATCGGCCGTATGGAACACCATCTTGGTGTCCGCAGGTTATCTGCTCGGAGACCAATGGTGCTCGATTCAAGGCGCGCTCGGTGTGTTCGAAGACGTGGTCATCGTGGCCGTGGTTGTGGTCATCGTATGGTTCGCGGTGAAAAAAGTGCGTACTGTGGTGCGTAACAGGAAAGCACAGCATGGCGAATAACGCCAAGCCCGCATAAGGGTTCGGATGGTTCCGATAGGGGAGTGAAGGCATATATGGGAGAAGCCGAAAATCTTGCCGAGCTGAACGACCGGCTTATGGCCAAGAACCATGCGCTCGCCGAAGCTCTGAACCGTGCCGGCAAAGAGCTCACCAAAGCCAAATCGCAGCTGGCGCAACTCGCACAGCCGCCGCTCACCTTCGCCACGATGGTCAAAATCGATTCGACCCACACCGATGAGGACGGCGTACAGCATGCCAGTGCCGAGGTGATTTCCGGTACTCGACGCATGATTGTGCCCGTGGCCGCGAACGTCAACGCGTCTCGTCTCGCCGCTGGTTCCACTGTTGTGCTCAACGAGAAGCTCGTGCTGGTCGAACAGCGCGATGCCGATACCGTGGGCCAGATTCGAGTAGTCAAGCAAATACTCGATGATGGGCGTCTGATTGTTGCCGATGCTTCCGGCAATCCCGTGCTGGTGCGCCGTTCCAGTGCGCTCAGTTTGACCGCCATCAGCCAAGGCGATCGCATTATCGTCGATCCGTCCGTGCGGCTCGCCATCGAACTGCTGCCCAATGAGAGTGACCGGGATCTGGTGTTGGAAGAGACGCCAGACGTCACCTTTGCCGACATCGGCGGTTTGGACAGCGAGATCGGCCGCATCAGGGATGCCGTGCAGCTGCCGTTCCAGCATCGCGCGCTGTTTGAACGCTATGATTTGAAGCCGCCGAAGGGCGTATTGCTCTACGGGCCTCCCGGCAATGGCAAAACGATGATTGCCAAAGCCGTGGCCAATGCCTTGTGCGAAGGCGGCTATGACATGGATGGTGATGGCTCTATCAACGGCAGAGAGCAGCAGGTCAAAGGCGTATTTCTGTCCGTCAAAGGGCCTGAACTGCTCAACAAGTACGTCGGTGAATCCGAGCGTCTGATTCGTCTGATTTTCCAACGCGCCCGCGAACGCGCCGCCGAAGGCAAGCTGGTGGTCGTATTCATCGACGAGATGGACTCGCTGCTAAGAACCCGCGGCTCCGGTGTATCCTCCGACGTGGAAACCACCATCGTGCCACAGTTCCTTTCCGAACTCGACGGCGTGGAATCGCTCGATAATGTGATGGTGATTGGCGCATCCAATCGCGTGGACATGATCGATCCCGCCGTGCTGCGCCCGGGCCGTCTTGACGTGAAGATTCGTATAGACCGGCCTTCCGGCGAGGCCGCCGCCTCCATCGTGCGTCATTACCTGACTGACGACCTGCCGCTTGAACAGGGTCTGGATGCCGATGCGCTCTCCCGCGTACTTGTGCGAGATATCTATACACGTTCCGAGCGCCGGCATCTCGCTGACGTGCGTGACGAGCGCGGCACGTGGAATGCGCTGTTCCTGGCCGACGTGGTTTCCGGCGCGAGCCTCAAGAATATCGTTGACCGTGCGAAGACCCACGCGGTTAAAGCATCGATTGCATCAGGCAAGGATGTGGCTCTTGATGCCACGTTGCTTGGCCGTGCGGTCGAAGATGAGTTTGCTGAGACTCGCGATTCGCTGCTTGACGCCGATCCGGTGCAATGGGCGCGTGTCAATGGTTTCGACGCTGGACGAGTCACTGCAATCCGTGCAGTAGGGCGTTGAATCAGCTGTGCGGCTGAGTTATAGCCATAAGTCAGCCGCACAACGGAACGATCACATACCTATTCGGCGACCGCCGGAATCGGCACTCCGGCATCGATAAGCGTCTCTCGCAGTCCGCGCTCGTCGCGGAAACGGATGCAGCGAATCCCCGCACGGTTCGCGCCGATCACATTGGACGCCCTGTCGTCAACAAACACGGTTGTCTCGGCATCAATGCCAAAGGACTCCAATGCTTTCATATAGATGGCCGTATCGGGCTTGCGCATATGGACCTCACTGGAAATGACGCGTCCATTCAGCATGCGCAGAATCTCATAGGCGTTCTCGGCCTCGCCAATGGTCTCCCGTTGCCAATTCGACAATCCCCATACACCAAGGCCGGCGGTCTTGATGTCATGCACCAGTACGCGCATGCCGGGAATGGTGCCGGTAAGTGAGTCCAAGAAATTATCGAAATAGTAGGCAAGCATCTCAGCCCAGCGTTCACCATGAGTCTCACGTATCCACGCAATGCCCTCGGCCGGGCTGGCTCCCGCATCCATCCTGTCGCAGGCGTCGTAAAAGCCGGATATGTCATTGTCGAGAAAATCCTCGATACGCTTCTCGCTGTAGCGCGGCATGAACAGTGCCTGCGGTTCCCAATCGACCAGTACATTGCCGAAATCAAAGATGACGTTGGCGATCGGCTGCCTGGCATGAGCCGCAGCGGCGTCATAGGCGATCACTTCATTGAACGGTATATTCAGCTCCGATTCTCCAGGCCAACCCTTCATCGCGTTTCCTTTCATGAGATTCATGAGACCTATTGAACAGGCATCAGGTGCAAAGGCGGAAAACCGCCCTCAACTCTCATATTAGGTTCGTGCGGCAGCGCTACTCGGAGCGGCTGATGGTCTGATGTCCGTTGTCTACGGACAGGAGGCAGTGTCCGTAGACAACGGACAACAGTTTGTCCGTAGAACGGCAGTCCGCCTCCGTGTTCCCCTTACATTGGAATATGTCAAGGAGGCAAGGCAATGGCGACTGGCTACAATAAATCACTGCTCAACTACCTGTTGAACCGCCGTGATTTCGTTCCCGGAACGGAGCTGTCCGCGGTACTTGGCGTGTCGACCAAAACCGTGTCACGTATCGTCAAGCATGTCAACGAACAGTCCACGAATGGCATGATCATCGAATCGCAGCGCGGTCGCGGCTATCGCCTCAACTCCTCCAATTACTTCGCCCAGCGAGACCTCAACGCGGAAGCCGGCAAGCCCGGTGTGCTGAGCTCGGTGGAACGCCGCGACGAGATCATCAAGCGTCTGCTCATCACCGCTCCGCAGCAGTACCGCATCAATGATCTGTGGGGCAAGTTCTACATCAGCGAATCCGCTATCGCGGTGGATGTGCGCACCTTGCGTAGCATGCTTGCCAAGTTCGATTTGGATCTTGCCCGCAGCGCCGATGTCATTTGGGTGTCCGGTACCGAAACCGACATCCGTCGTGCGATGGCCAGCCTGCTGGTCACCGATGATGACATCGCCAACGGTCAGTTCATGCACGCTGACCATACGGTGCAGCAGCGTGACGTGGCATTCGTCTCTCACCAGCTTGACCTCATCGAGGACCTCACCCACGCACAGGTTCCTTACCCGTACAGCGTGAACCTGTTCACCCACCTGTACATTCTCATCGAACGCTTCCGCGGCGTCGGGGCATTGATCGACGAAGGCGAGCAGGGCAACGCTGACGAAGCGCTGATGGAGCACCATCAGGAGATCACGCAGGTCTGCGAGAAGGTCATCGGCAACTTCGACGCCTACCTCGGCACCGCACTGCCGCGTATCGAGGTCTACTACCTGTACCAGTACCTCACTTCCTCGCGCATCGACTTCGCTCAGCTCGACCCGCACGAGATCCCCGATGACGTGCGCGAGTTGACTTATGAACTCATCGATCATGTCGCCGAAGACCCGGCCTTCCGCACCATCGACAAGCAGGCGCTGTTCGCTCACCTGTCGCTGCATATGAAGCCGCTGATGAACCGCTTGCGCAACAACATTCGTGTGGCCAACAATCTGCTCGAGCAAATCAAGCTTGAATACCCGTACCTGTTCAGCAAGGTGAGCGATGCCTGCCGCGAGCTGGAGTGCCGCCATGGGCTTGCCCGCATCGACGATGAGGAGCTTGGTTTCATCACCGTGCATTTCGCGCAGGCCGTGGAGCGTGCTCCGATGCCGCTCAACCTGCTACTGGTATGCACAACGGGCCTGGGCACCGCGCAGCTATTGCAGGCCAAGATCGCCAAGCGCTTTTCCGGGTTCAACATTGTGGAAACGGTGTCGTCGCGCAATCTGGCGCAAACGCTCGCCAAATACTCGGATATCGATCTGGTTGTTTCCACCGTCCGCCTGCCGGATGACGTCGCAGCGCCCACGTTGGTGGTGTCCGCGATGCTCACCACCGAGGATCAGGACCGTCTCGAACAGGAAGCCAACCGCATCCGCAGGGAGGCGATGGGACGATGAAACGACTCATGGTATGGGAGCCGGCATTGGCCGCCAACGACAAGCACACGCTTATCTCCAGCGTGGCTGAGTCTCTTGCCTGGCAAGGCGTGGTGCCATTCGGCGAGCAAGACGCGCTGGTCGAAGCCCTTGTGGCCCGCGAAGATTTGGGCAATACGCTTATTGCCACCAACACAGCGATTCCGCACGCCACATGCCCGGCGGTTACTGAAGGCGCGTTCGTCTACGTCAAACTCGCCGAACCGCTTCTCGATTGGAGTGAAGGCGCGGCAGTGGATCGGTTCGTGTTCACCGCGGTGCCCGAACAGCCGAGCGCGGACGATGGGGAAGCCGTAAAACGCTTCTTCACCTCACTGGCCGACGATGCGGTGCTGAACGTGTTCAGTACCGGCAGCCAAGAGTCAGTAACCCAGATTTTCCAATAGGAACCAAACGATTTTTTTCAACAACTAGGAGAAAGGAACC
The DNA here is from genome assembly GCF_023656805.1 of Bifidobacterium sp. M3-N-101. Classification (NCBI taxonomy): domain Bacteria; kingdom Bacillati; phylum Actinomycetota; class Actinomycetes; order Bifidobacteriales; family Bifidobacteriaceae; genus Bifidobacterium; species Bifidobacterium sp. M3-N-101. The sequence continues at coordinate 7,508 of NZ_JAMOKQ010000003.1, read as the reverse complement.
ACAGTGGCAGACACCGCAACCCTTACCCTCAACGACGTTCTCGATCGCAACACGATTCTCACTGACGTCAAGGTCAAGACCAAGGAAGATGTGTTCCGCACGCTCGCCGAGCGCTTGTTTGAACAAGGATACGTTTCCTCCGTCGATGACTTCCTCGATGCACTGCACAAGCGCGAAGAGGAAGGCGCCACCGGCATCGGCAATCACATTGCCATCCCTCACGGCCGTAGCGAGACTGTGACCCGCAACGGCGTCGCCATCGCGATTCTCGATCATGAGATCGAGTGGGAATCCTTGGATGACACCGGCGCCAAGCTGGTGGTCATGTTCACCGTCGGTGCCTCCGGCGATGGCGCGAACGATCATCTGAAGCTGCTCTCGATGTTCGCCCGCAAGATGGCCCAGCAGCAAGTCGTTGACGCGCTGCTTAAAGCCAAGGATGCCGACGAGGTCATCGCCGCGTTCCAAGACTGAACCGTTTCCCGAACCAATAGCAACCAATAAACACAACAAAGGAGTACATCATGAAGATCGTCGGAGTGAGCGCCTGCACCGTTGGCATTGCGCACACCTACATGGCCCAGCAGAAGCTCGAAGATGCCGCCAAGGCCGCGGGCGATGAGGTCAAGATCGAGACCCAGGGCACCATCGGCGTCGAGAACGAGCTGACCGCCCAGGACATCGCCGACGCGGACATTGTGATTCTCGCCATCGATATCAAGATCGCCAACGAAGAGCGCTTTGCCGGCAAGAAGGTCGTCAAGGTCTCCACCGAGACCGCGATCAAGGCTCCGAACAAGCTCATCGCCAAGCTTCACGAAATCGCCGAAAAGTAATCGCTTTCCGCGCTTATAGCAATAGAGATAAGAAAACAAGGAGGAATTTCAATGAAGAATTTCTGGAAGGCTGCCAATTTTAAGGGGCACCTGCTTACCGCAATCTCGTACATGATTCCAATCGTGTGCGGTGCCGGTTTCGTCATTGCCATCGGTATGGCCTTCGGCGGTACCAGCCAGGACTCGCTTGTGATGGGCAAGTTCAACTTCCTGGAAGCGCTCGCCACCCTCGGTGGCAAGGCCCTGGGCATGCTGCCGGTCATCATCGCCACCGGCATCGCCTTCTCCATCGCCGGTAAGCCGGGTATTGCACCGGGCTTTGTGGTGGGTCTCGCGGCCAACTCCATCTCCGCCGGTTTCATCGGCGGCATCATCGGTGGTTATGTCGCCGGCTGGATCGCCGTGGCCGTCATCAAGTTCGTGAAGGTTCCGAGCTGGGCCAAGGGCCTGATGCCTACTCTGATCGTGCCGTTCCTAGCATCACTGAGCTCCGGTCTGATCATGGTCTACATCATCGGCACCCCGGTCTCCTGGTTCACCAGCTGGCTGACCAACCTGCTGCAGTCCATGTCCGGTGCCTCCAACCTCATCTTCGGTGCTGTGATCGGTACCCTGTCCATCGTCGATTTCGGCGGCCCGATCAACAAGACCGCGTTCGCATTCGCCCTGACCCTGCAGGCTGAAGGCCTCAACGGCGCCGTCACCGCTCTGCAGCTGACCAACACCGCCACCCCGATCGGCTTCGGCTTCGCATTCCTTGTCGCCAAGCTGCTGCGCAAGAACATCTACACCCGCGAAGAGGTCGAGACCCTGAAGTCCTCCGTGCCGATGGGCGTGGTCAACATCGTCGAAGGCACCATCCCGATTGTGATGAACGACCTGGTGCGTGGCATCGTGGCTGCTGGCCTCGGCGGCTGCGTTGAAGGTGCAATCCTGATGTCCCTTGCCAACGGCGAAGGTGCAACGGTTCCGTTCGGTGGCTTCCTCATGCTGCCGACCATGGGCTCCAACTGGTGGGTCGGCCTGCTGGCCATCGCCGCCAACGTGGTCGTCACCGGCGTGGTCTACGCACTGATCAAGAAGGACATCCCCGCCGATCAGCTCGATGCCGTGCAGTCCTCCTCCGCCGAGGAAGAGGAGCTCGACCTCGACGACATCAAGGTCATGTGATTGGCACCGCGAGATAGCGGACACCGTTACATCGGTCAGTAACTGACCGCAATCATCACAACAGAGTAAGGCCGCGCGCCGGCCAACCGGAATCACAAGGTCTGTGGCACCGGCGCGCGGTTTCTTATGCCCAAAAACCTGGAAATATCCCGTATTACTCAAGAAAGAAGCGCAGTAATGACTCGCAAGATTCAGCTCTCACCGTCCCTGATGACCATGGATCTCGATCAGTTCAAGGAGCAGATTACTTTCCTCAATGACAAGGTCAACTCCTTCCACATCGATGTGATGGACGGTCACTTCGTGCCGAACATCACCCTCTCTCCCTGGTTCGTGGAACAGGTACGCAAGATCTCCGATGTGCCGATGAGCGCCCACATGATGGTGATGGACGCCCCCTTCTGGGTCGAGCGTCTCATCGAGGTCAAGTGCGACTACATCTGCTTCCCCTCCGAGGTGGCCAACGGTGTGGCTTTCTCTATAATCGACAAGATCCACGCTGCCGGTCTTAAGGCTGGCGCTGTGCTCAACCCGGAGACCTCAATCGATGTCATCAAGCCGTACATCGATCTGCTCGACAAGATCACGATCATGACCATCGACCCCGGTTTCGCTGGCCAGCGCTTCCTCGAGTCGACGCTTGACAAGATCGTCGAACTGCGTGCTCTGCGCGAGGAGATGGGCTACAACTACGAGATCGAGATGGACGGCTCCACCAACAAGGCGCACTGGAAGATGATTTCCGATGCGAACCCGGATGTTTACGTCATCGGCCGCTCCGGTCTGTTCGGCCTGACCGACAACATCGAATCCTCTTGGAACCAGATGGTCTCCGAATACGAGGAATGCACCGGCTTCCAGTTCGACAACGGACTGTACACCACCGCCAAGTGACGCAGCGTGCGAAAAGGCACGCGCATAATCAGTCGTATATGACCCATTCCTAACCTCGTGGCTCCCGTCTTTGCTCAGGCAAGGCCGGGAGCCACGTCTATTATGGAATCCATGAGTGTGAAGCGTGTGATGGGCACCGAAACCGAATATGCGGTGTCGCTGAGCGGAGCCGGTCGTTATAACCCGGTGCAACTGTCTTTCGATGTGGTCAACGGTGCGGCAGGCAGCCATAGCAAGAACATCCGTTGGGATTACCGGCAGGAAGATCCGGTCAACGATGCGCGTGGCACCCGCCTTGAACGCGCTGCGGCACGCCCTGACATGCTCACCGATGCACCGCAACTGAATATCACCAACGTGATCGCCCCCAACGGCGGCCGTGTCTACGTCGACCATGCGCACCCCGAATATTCCGCACCGGAAACGACTGACCCATTCGAGGCCGTCCTCTACGATCATGCTGGCGACCTCATCATGCAAGCCGCCACCGAGCGGGCCAGCAGCCAGACCGGCACGCCTATCGAACTACATCGCAACAACGTGGACGGCAAAGGTTCCTGCTGGGGCACGCACGAGAACTATATGATGGCCCGTGCGGTTCCCTTCGATCAGGTCACTCGCCTGATGACTCTGCACTTCGTCACGCGCCAGATATACGCCGGCTCCGGTCGCGTGGGAATCGGCGAGCGCAGTGAGATGCCCGGTTATCAACTGAGCCAGCGTGCCGACTATATCCACGCCAAGGTCGGATTGCAGACCACTTTTGAACGGCCGATTATCAACACGCGCGACGAATCGCACGCCACCGACGAGTATCGCCGCCTGCATGTCATCGTTGGCGATGCCAACCGCATGGATGTGCCGCAAGTGTTGAAGCTTGGCACTACGAGCATGCTGCTGTGGCTGCTCGAGCATGCTGATGAGGCCGGCTTTGATCTCAACGCTTTTCTTGACGAACTTGAGCTGGCCGATCCGGTGGAAGCCGTGCACATCGTCTCACATGACCTCACGTTAGACGCTGCACTGCCGCTGGCCAATGGCGGTGAGACCACCGCCTGGCTGATTCAGCTCAAGCTGAGGCAAGCCGTTTACCAGGTCGCTGCGCTGATTGACGGCACGGACACCTCCGGGGAACCCGCATGGCCGGACAAGTCCACCACTTCCGTCATGGCGATGTGGGGGCAGGCGCTTGCCGATTGCGTCGCCATCCGTCATGCCGACGCCGATCAGCGTCTTACCATGACCGGCGAGGCCAGTCGTGTTGAATGGCTGCTCAAATGGCAACTGTTGGAAAAGTTGCGCCGAAAGATCACCGGAGCGGCAACCCCCGATGCCGCCAACGGTTGGGACGATTCTCGTCTGAAGGTCATCGATTTGAAGTGGGCCGCCCTCGATTCTCGGGATAGCGTGTTTGCCAAGCTTGAACCGCGTACCGAGCGGGTAAACGCCGCAGCCGACCTCGCACGTGCCACCACAGAGCCTCCTGAAAATACCCGCGCATGGCTGAGGGCCAAATTGGTGGAGCGCTTTGGCGTCGAAGTGGCAGCCGTCAGTTGGTCTCGCCTGACCGCACGAGACCCTAACGCAGTCGATGCCGGAGAGGCGACCGAGTTCTACGGCAATGCGGGGCATATGGCCGCGCCCGATCATCACTTGTTCTCCTTGGACATCTCCGATCCGCTCGCCTATGGCAAAGCACGTTGCGAAGCAAAGCTCAACGCAGCCGAACACGCCATCGATCTACTGAAGGCATTGGCCATCAATGGCGAACGGTAAACTTGATGACTATGGAAGAAACACGCGAAGAGACCCCACAGGACCTGCGCAACCTGGCGCTCAAGGTCGCCGGATTGCTTGAGGAAGCCGGCCAGCACGCCCTTCACGATCAGCTCAACCCACGCAATCTCGCCCTGCCCAGTACGGACGATGGCGAACACGGCCCTCGCTATAGGCTGGAGACCGACAGCAAGATTCTGCGTTTCATGAGTTCCAGACTTGCCGACATCGCCCATTTCGACGGGTTCTGGACCACACGCCCCGCCGAAAGCCGCCCTGGTCAGCGCTATTGGTACATCGGCAAAATCGACGGTGTCATCAACTATGTGCGCCGCATGAGCGAATGGACCCTGACAGCGGCTCTCTTTGAGTTCGGACCGGATAATGAGCCCAAGCCCATTATCGGTGTGGTGCATGCGCCGGCCTTGGGCTTGACCTATTTGGCCGCCAGGGGAGCGGGAGCCGTGCGTATTCATAAGACTGCTGTCGGTGAAAAGCGCGACAAAGTCGTTCCCTCGATGACCTCCTCGCTGGACGGTTCCGTGCTGAGCTATGGCATGTCCTTCATCCCCAGCGAATCTCAGCGTGCCCTTGATGTCGCATCAGCTCTTGCGGGACAGCCGGCCGATATCAAGCGTGTCGGTCCCGCCTCGCTTGACTTGTGCAAGGTTGCGGACGGTACGTATGATGCCTACTTTGAACCCATGCTGCACGTGTGGGACATCGCGGCCATCGCCGCAGGAACCGTGGTGGTGTGGGAGGCCCAGGGTACGCTGAGCCGATGGGACGGCGAACGCATCCACTGGCGTCACGACAATGACGTAGTGGCCTCCAACGGCCTGATCATTCGCGAACTGCGGCAATACCTGCAGCGATACCCCTGGCCCGATTCCATCAACCAGCGATAAATACTTGATCTGTCTTGGGATCCTTGGCTCCCCTCTCTGAGGGGAGCTGGCTCGCGAAGCGAGACTGAGGGGAGCCCTCAAATCGAATCAATTCACAAAAGAAGGCAACATGCCACAACAATTTGAACAGTCGCAAGCCCAGCAGTCGGCGGCTCAGGAAGATGAGACGCTCGCTTCCGTGCAGCCAGACATCCAAGCTGAGGACCAGTCCGACGTACTCGACGACATTCTCAACGACATCGAATCCACTTTGGAAACCAATGCCGAGGAATACGTCAACAGCTTCGTGCAAAAAGGTGGCGAGTGATGCCTCAGCTGCGTGACAGCGGCACCCGCTCCCTGCATGCTTCGGAACCCGTGCCATCCGCTGAGATGGACGGGTTCTGCCGTATTTTCGGCGTGGAAACCGAATACGGAGTGTCCGTGACCGGTGCCAGCAAGCCGGTGGACGCCGGCCAGGTGGCCATGACCATGTTCCAGCCGGTCGTGTCCCGCTCACGTTCCACCAACACCTATCTGGATAATGGTTCACGCCTGTATCTGGATGTCGGATCCCACCCCGAATACGCCACCGCCGAGGCACGAGATCCGCGCGAGGCTCTGGCTCAGGATCTCGCCGGCGAACAGGTCATGCGCAATCTGGCTTTGAAGGCGCAGCGCAAACTGCGTGAGACTCACGGCGAGCGCGCCATGATTCACGTGTTCAAGAACAACGTTGACTCCGCCGGTCACGCTTTCGGTTGCCACGAGAACTATCTGGTCCGCCGTTTTGTGCCGTTGGAGACCATCGAGCACCAGCTGCTGCCGTTCCTCATCACCCGTCAACTGTTCACCGGCGCCGGCCGCATGACTCCGGACGGCTTCCAGATCACCCAACGTGCGGACTTCCTGGACGAAGCCGTCTCCTCGGCCACCACGCGTTCCCGTCCGATGGTCAACACGCGCGACGAACCGCACGCCGACCCCGACTCCTTCCGTCGGCTGCATGTGATCATCGGCGACTCGAACCGTTCGCAATGGGCCACATGGATGAAGCTTGCCGTGACGCACCTCGTGCTGTGCGTGATTGAAGATGCCTTCCGCAATGAAGTTCCTTCTGGATTCGAGGACTATGCCTTTGCTGACCCTGCGGCTGCCAACCGTGCCGTCAGCCGGTTCCCGGACAACTCACATGCCGAGCTGGCGCTTGAATCGGGCGAATCTGTGACTGCATTGGATTTGCAGCGCCGGTATTATGCAGCGGTCGAAGCCTTTATCACGAATCATGATGATGCCTTGGTCGGCTCGCTGCCGGTGACGGGAATCAAGACCGTCATGGGGGAGTGGCACCGTGCTCTGGACGCACTGGACCACGGTGAATACGATGCGCTCGCCGACCGTGTGGACTGGGCTGCCAAGAAGCGTCTATTCGACGCACTCAGGAACCGTCGACCGGATGTCACCTTCGCCCAGTTGGAACAGCTTGAGCTCGATTACCACGACATCGCCAATGGCCGCCTGTATGGTTCACTGACCTCTCGCAACCAGCTGCGCGAACTCTTGACGAGCAATGACGTGGCAATCGCCGTGCACAATCCGCCTACCGACACTCGTGCAGCCCTGCGTGGTCAATTCATCAGGGCAGCGCTTGCCGCCGGAGCCCAGTTCTCCGCAGACTGGACCCACTTAACCGTGGCGGCTCCCGAACGCCGCGAAGCCGTGCTTCTCGACCCATTCGAATCCGAGCCGACCGAAGAATTCACACAGTTGATGGGAGTGCTTCCGAATGGTTCTGATGAGCCTGTGCAGGTTTAAATAGCCCCCCATTACCATGTTTGGTAGGCCCCGATGGTCGGGGTCGGGTCGCCGGTTCCGGTATGACTTTCCTGCCCTGTCGTCGATGATCCGGGGGGTGTTGTCGCCGGGAACGGGGACGCCCGATGAC
>NZ_JAMOKQ010000022.1:0-1163 GCF_023656805.1 Bifidobacterium sp. M3-N-101 | reverse complement strand
CCCGTTGTCTAAATGAAAGTGCAACACCCGTTAGATTGGAAATTGCCTAGAAAACCAGTCCGAAGGGATGTCGCACCTATGGGAGAAGTATATTCGCACCTGTCGGAAGAGGAACGCCAGGTCATCCAGATCGAGGTAGGCAACGGCGCCAGCATACGCGGGATCGGCGCGATGCTGGGCCGCAGCCCGTCCAGCATCAGCCGGGAGATCAAGCGCAACACATGGTTCCCGTCCAACGAGAACGAGTCGTACCGCCCGTACCGGCCGAGAAGACTGAAGGCGGGGCCATGGACCGGCCGCTACTACATAGCCGGGCCCGCGCAGCGCAAGGCCGACCGCAGGAGATCCAAGCCACGAAAGCCCTACCGGCTGTCGCACGACCGCCTGTGGGCGCAGGTGGCCGAATGGCTGGGCCGCGGCTGGTCGCCGCTGCTCATCAGCGGCAGGCTGCGCGTCCTGTGGCCGGACGATGCGCTCATGCGCGTGTGCCCGGAGACCATCTACCGATGGGTCTACTCCAGCAGGCCGCTTCGGGAACGCTGGGCGCGGTGCCTGCCGCGAGGGCACAGGCGGCGCCGCAGGCACGGCGGCAGGAGGACGTCGCGTTTCCCGATCCCCGGCCGAGTGCCCATCTCCGAACGCCCGCCGGAGGCCGACGGCAGGAGCGCGTTCGGCCATTGGGAGGCCGACAGCGTCATCGGAGTGGGATGCAACCTGCACACCGAGGTGGAGAGGAGGACCAGGTTCCTCATGGCCCGCGTCGTTCCGGACAAGACCGCCGGCGAGAGCGTCGGGGCGCAGCTGGACATGTTCTCGCCGCTGCCGGCCGGCGCGCGCGTCAGCGTCACGCACGACAACGGCACCGAGTTCGCCCACCACGAAAGGCTGCGCGACGGGCTGGGCATGGCCACGTACTTCGCCGACCCGTACTCCAGCTGGCAGCGGGGAAGCAACGAGAACCGCAACGGCATGATCCGCCGGTATCTGCCCAAACGCTGCGAGATACGGATGGACATGGCAAAGGAGGTCAGGGAGATCGTCGACGAGATCAACAACCGCCCCATGCGCGTGCTCGGCTACCGCACGCCCGCCGAGGCGTTCGCCGACGAACTGTTAGAATTACAGGACCAACAAGGGTGTTGTACTTCTAAATAGACATCGGG
>NZ_JAMOKQ010000021.1:0-1587 GCF_023656805.1 Bifidobacterium sp. M3-N-101 | reverse complement strand
CCCATTACCATGTTTGGTAGGCCCCGATGGTCGGGGTCGGGTCGCCGGTTCCGGTATGACTTTCCTGCCCTGTCGTCGATGATCCGGGGGGTGTTGTCGCCGGGAACGGGGACGCCCGATGACCGCTGATAGGAACCAGGCCGGCTACACGGACGCTTCAGGGGCGCATGGCGCAGGTCTCGTCGTAATGTGGGTGCGGCGCGGGCGTCCGGACTCCTCCGAGCCCGCGGCGACCGGAAAACCTTCATGACGGGAGGAACGATGATGACCCCGGACGACATCGACGTGTGGGTCGGCCTGGACGTGGGCAAGAGCGCGCACCACGCGCACGCCCTCGACCATGACGGGAACACCCTGTACGACAAGCCGTTGAAACAGGACGAGAAGGCCATCCGCACGATGCTGGGCAAGCTCTCCAAGCATGGCCGTGTGCTGCTGGTCGTGGACCAGCCCAACACCATCGGCTCCCTGCCCCTGACGGTGGCGCGGAACATGGGGATCGCGGTTGCCTACCTTCCCGGCACGGCCATGCGCAGGACCGCGCAGCTGCTGCCCGGGGACGCGAAGACCGACCGCAGGGACGCGCATGTGATCGCGTGGGCCGCGCTCAAGCTGCCCGAGACGCTCAGGGACGCGGGCCCGGATGACGAGACCCTCGCCGCCCTGAAGCTGCTCGCCGGCCACGACGAGGACCTCGCCCACGAATCCACCCGCCACGTCAACCGCCTGCGGAGCCTGCTGCTGCAGACCCACCCCGCGTTCGAACGCGCGCTCAAGGGCGAGAGAATCACGCGCGACGCGACGCTCGCGCTGCTCGAACGATACGGCGGGCCCATGGGCGTGAAACGGGCCGGGATCGAGGACGTGAAGGACTGGGCCAAGTCCAACGGGCTTCGCGCCGGCCGCATCATCGACGACATGTTCAAGGCGATCGGCGAGCAGACCGTCACCGTGCCCGGCACCCTCATGGCCGAGACCATCATCCCCTCCATCGCCCACGACATCAAGACGATCAGGGACCGGCGGCGCGAGGTCGGCCGCCAGGTCGAGAAGCTCCTGGAGGACCACCCTCTTCTCACGGTCCTGACGTCGATGCCCGGGATAGGCGTCAGGACCGCAAGCAACATCCTGCTCGGCATCGGCGGCGACATCGCCAACTTCAAATCGTCCGCCCATCTGGCCGCCTACGCGGGCATATCGCCCGTCACCGGCCAATCCGGCACCAGCATCAAAGGCGAACGGCCCTCCAGGCGGGGCAACAAACGCCTCAAGAACGCGCTGTGGCAGACCGCGTTCGTCGCATCCACCAAACACCCGCCCTCCGTGGCCTATTACAAGCGCAAACGCGAACAGGGCAAACACCACAACGCCGCCGTCATCTGCCTCGCGCGTCGGCGCTGCGACGTGATCTACAGCATGCTCAAAAACGGAACCCTCTACCAGGAACCAGCCCTCGTAGCCTGAACCGGGCCACACGGGAAAGGACGCCGGACGCCACCGGCAGGGCGAAGCGCGCCCACGACAGCCAACCGGAATCCCGACACGTCAACTCACCAAGGAGTTGACAAAAACATAGGAACACCCCCC
>NZ_JAMOKQ010000020.1:0-1907 GCF_023656805.1 Bifidobacterium sp. M3-N-101 | reverse complement strand
CCAGCTCCAAGTCTCACGCGACTCTCGCCGCCGCTTGGTTCGCGTTTCGCCGGATGCCGCATTGTCCCGCACTCAAGGCGGGTCTGTCTTCCGCTTCCTCCACGCGCGTTTGACGTCTCCGGGGCACTCCCGGCGACTTGGATGTTGATGGCCGCGTTCACATCACGGTCGATGACAAGCCCGCACTCCTCGCAATGGTAGACGCGCTCGGACAGGGGCAGCTTGGCTTTCACCGTCCCGCAGTTCGAGCAGGTCTTCGAGCTTGGATACCAGCGGTCGATGACGTGGAGCCTCGCGCCGGCGCGTGCGGTCTTGTAGGTCAGTAGGCGTCGGAACTCCGCGAACGCGGCGTCCTGAATCGATCGGGCGAGCCCGTGGTTTCCCACCATGCCCGCCACGTTCAAGTCCTCGATGCTGATGTCCGCGTAGGTATGGGCGAGCATGGCGGTGGTCTTGTTGAGCGCGTCCGAACGCAGGTTCGCCACCCGTGCGTATAGTCGGGCGACCTGCGCTCTCGCCTTGCGGCGGCGGTTGGAGCCTTTCCGTTTGCGGCTCAGGCTCCGTTGGGCTTTCTTCAACCGTCTGAGGTTCGATTTGAGTGCGTGCGGGTTGTGTATCACGGTGCCGTCCGACAATGCGGCGAGCTCCTTCACGCCCAAGTCGATGCCGACGCTCCCGCCTTTCGGCGGCGATGGAATCGGCAGGTCGGCGCGTTCGACGGTCAGGCTGGCCTGCCAGCGTCCACCACGCTTGGATACGCTCATGCGCAGCACCTTCGCGCCGTCCACTCGCCTGGACACGTCCTCCATGCAGTGCACGCGGCCTATCCTCGGGAGCCGCAGCGCATGAGGGTCACAGTCAATGAGACCAAACGAGCCCGTCGTGTACGCGAATCCGGGAACCGCCTTGTCCTTGGACTTGAAGCGCGGGAACCCCATCCTGCGGCCTTTCCGCCGCCCCTTGCGGGACTTGGAGAAGTTCTTCAGCGCGTCGGCCAATGATTCGAGGCCGCTGTTGTATGCCTCCTTGCTGTTCCTGGGCCACCAGGGTTCTCCCGTGGTCTCGTCCACGGCGAGTGTGTTCTTGGCTTGGTTCCACCACCTGCGCAGCCCGTAGTACGACCATTCGGGTTTATCGCCGCGTTCGAGCATGTCCTTGACATGCGCCAGCCCATTGTTGTAGGCGAATCGCGCCGCCCCGGCGTGCGATTCCAACAATCGTTCCTGCCGCGGAGTCGGGTCAAGCGCCACCCTGACCGCCTCAAGCATCGCGCGCCGCCTTCAACGCCGCGTCCGTCTTGCGCTTGGCCGCGCGACGCCCGTACAGCCGGGCGCAGAACGAGGTCAGCACCTCGGTCATGTCGCGCACCAGATCGTCGTCCGGCTCCGTGTCGTCCACCACGATGATCCGGCGTCCCTGCGCCTTCAACGCGCTCTCCACCAGCCCCGCGTTCATGCGGGCGAGCCTGCCCCTGTGCTCCACGATCAGCGTGCCCACGGTCGGGTCGGACAATAGCCGGTTGAGCTTGCGCCGCCTGTCGTCCATGCCGGAACCCGTCTCCGTGACGATTTCCGGCTTCTCTACTCCCATGCCAAGGGCGAACGCCTTCAACCGGTCGGCCTGACGTTGCAGGTCGTTCTTTTGGTCGCCGCTGGATACTCGCGCATAGCAGACGGTGCGGGGTTCCATGCTTTTCGATTGCGGCATGGTCTCGTATTTCGGGTCGTGGATGAGCCACATGCCGGTCGGCGTCTGTTCCACAGGAACGGGCATGGCGCCCTGACGGCACCATTTCCACACGGTCTGCGGATGCAATCCTTCCAGTCTGGCCCATTCCTTTACCAACATGAGATTTATTATAACATAGGATTACTTAAGAAAACAAAACAGTTCAGTAACAGGCAACA